>CBKYSX010000149.1:0-8103 GCA_966690745.1 uncultured Ardenticatenales bacterium | reverse complement strand
CCGTTCGGGCCGATAATGCCGGTGCGATTGCCGCGAAATTGCGGCAGGGGCTGGAGATGGGTGCCGATTTGTTCCTAACCTCGGCGGGGGTGAGTGTCGGGGATTACGATTTGACCAAAGAGGTGCTTGCCAGCGAGGGGGAAATGACTTTCTGGCAGGTTGCCATCAAACCGGGCAGACCGTTGGCATTTGGTCAAATAGGGCGAAATGGTCATACTGTGCCGATTATCGGATTGCCCGGTAATCCGGTGGCGGCAATGGTTGCTTTTCATGTGTTTGCCGCTCCTGCCATTCGCCAAATGGCGGGATTACCCCTTGAAATACCTTCTTATCAGGCACTTTTGTGCGAAGAAGTGTTTAATCGGGGAGCGCGTCGCCACTATATGCGGGCGCGGGCGTGGCAAGATAAAGCCGGGCAGTGGTGTGTAACGACACGGGGCAGTGGTGTGCAAGTGCAGGGAGCAGGAATCTTAACTTCGATGGTCTGGGCAAATTGTTTTGCCATTGTTCCCGAAGGAACCACCGTTTTGGCGGCAGGCGATGAAGTTGCTATCGAATTTTTCTAAAGTTTTGTTGAGGGTTCTGTGAATTCGCACAACCCTCGCCCATAGCAGGAGGAGAGAAGTCGTTATGGCTCGTACAAAAACTCAGGTTGCCGGACAACCTGCAAGCGGTGCAAACAACCGCACCTTAGCCATTGTCGGGATCGGGGCGGTGGCATTGGTTTTGATTATTGTTCTGGCATTGGTCGGTCGGGGGTTGCTCGGAAATTCATCGGTTACATCGGGAGAGGGAGAAGAAGTTGCCTCTTTAGATGCACAGGGTATGACCGTAGGAAGCGAAGATGCCGCGATTCTGATTCGAGAATTTGCCGATTTTCGTTGCCCCCACTGTAAAGATGCCGCCGCCAGTCTGACCCCCGAAATCATTGAAAATTATGTCAATACAGGGTTGGTGCGCTTGCAATTCACGCCGGTTGCTGTCATCAACGATGAAAGCACCTTCGGCGCCCAGGCTTCAATGTGCGCTGATAATCAAGGGAAATTCTGGACCTACCACGATGAATTGTTTGAGCGGCAGGGGCGCGATTTGTTCTCCATCCAGAATCTGACTGCATGGGCAGGGGATTTAGGCTTGGACGAGCAAGCCTTCCGCAACTGTCTGGTGAGCGGCGAATATCTGGACGAATTGAACGCCAACATGCGAGATTTTCAAGCCAGTGGTGGTACAGGTACACCCACCTTTATGGTGAATGGACAACTGATTAATGGTGCTATTGCGTGGGATGAAATGAAGGGTGTCATTGATACCCAATTGGAATCGGCTGGCGCGGTGCCCGCCGCCGAATAAGCACCTTGATGCTCAATGGGGTTGGTAGGCATAGCTGCCGCCAACCCCGTTTTTGTGAATTTCTATGACCACGATGAAACCAACCGGTTCCTCTTCTTTTAATGCCCGTACCATTGCCATGATTGGCATTGGTCTATTACTATTACTCGTCTTTGGATTGGTACTTCTTACCCTCATTCCCCCGGATGAACCCGATGACAACATTATTCAACTGGACGCGCAAGGGCGGATTGTGGGGGATGAAAACGCCCCCGTAGTGATTCGGGAATTCGCCGATTTCCGTTGCCCCCATTGTAAAGATGCCGCCGACACCTTAACGCCGAATATCATTGAGGAATATGTGGAGAGTGGTCAGGTACGTTTTGAATATGTGCCGGTAGCAGTGATTAATGAGGAAAGTGTGCTATCGGGGCAAGCCGCCCTCTGTGCGGAAAATCAGGGGCGATTCTGGAGTTACCACGAAAAATTGTTTGCCGAACAGGGGCGCAATGTCTTTTCGATTGAGAATTTGACCCGATGGGCGGTAGATTTAGACCTAAACGAGCAAGAATTTCGCAATTGCCTCACCAGCAGTGAATATTTGGATGAACTCAATGCCAATATGCGCGATTTTCAGGCAAGTGGTGCTACGGGGACACCGACCTTTCTGGTGAATGGACAGTTGGTCAATGGGGCGGTATCATGGGAGGAGATGCAAGCAACGATTGATGCCCAACTCGCTTCTGCACAGGCTGAGGCGAATCTAATCCCGTAAACCATTATTCGTTACAGGCTGAACAGAGGATTTAGCCTGTAACGACTTCCTCTATGACCTCACGCGGCTGTTTCAATTCCCTGATTGGTCTGTTTCTGCTGATGTTGGCATGTTTTGTAGTCGGCTTGGGTATCCAAATCGGGCTTACCGGAGCCGCCCGTCAAGCAGAATTAAACAATCCAACCCCCACCGCTACCTTGCCCCCAACACAAACGCCGGAACCCACCAACACTGCCACCGTTACGGCAACAGTGGAACCAACCTTTACCCCGACTTCGACAGTTACCGCCACGCGCACCCCGCGACCCACCAACACGCCCCGCCCAACCAATACGCCTACCCCCGAACCTACCACCTATGAGGTTCAGCCGGGGGATACCTTCTCGGAAATCGCCGATACGTTGGGGGTGGATACCGACGCGCTGGCAGAAGCCAATCCTGATGTAGACCCTGCCCTGATTCGTCCGGGGGATATTCTGGTGGTTCCCGCATCCGACGGAGCAACCGAAGAATAAAAAATCGCCCTGCAACGGGCGATTTTTCTCGTTTCGCATTTCCCTGTTCCCTGCCCTAAAGGGGCAGGGCTAAAAAGCGGAACGACACGCTCTGTTTATTAACCCTACTTCTTTAGAGCGGCGGGACATGGTTTCCTGATTCACGCACGACCTCATCTTAACGCCCCGGCAACCTCCGCCGCGACCCTTGCGTTGTTTTCCAGTAGTGCCAGATTCGCCTGTAAGGTGCGCCCCCCGCTCCGTTCGCCAAGGGTTGCGAGTAAGAAAGGTGTAAGGGCATAGCCACGTATCCCCCGTTCGCCCACATCCGCAAGAGCAAGGTCAATCCACAATTGTACCGTATCGTTTGGAATTTCCGCGGCTTCCGGTACAGGCGACCCTAACAGAATCCCGCTTCGTCCTAATCGCAAATGGCTCTGAATCAGCCATGCGGCTTGTTCAGCACTTTCCACGCGCCGATCCACCGGCAAGCCGCTTCTGCGTGAATAGAAGGCAGGGAGCTCATCCGTTTTCCATCCCAGAATCGGAACCCCCCACGTTTCCAGCCATTCACGGGTGCGGGGCAAATCCAGGATTGCCTTTGCCCCACTGCTGACCACGCACACCGGAATCGTCGCCAATGCGGGCAAATCCGCGCTAACATCGCTCCCATCGCCGGGATGTACTCCACCAATGCCACCCGTAGCAAAGACGCGAATCCCCGCCATGTGTGCCGCCCACATCGTTGTTGCTACCGTTGTCGCGCCCAGACTGCCTTCTGCTAATACCAGCCCCATATCGCGGAGCGACACCTTACTGACGTTTTTACTCGTCGCCAGTTGTTCCAGCAAGTCGCTATCCAAGCCGATATGCACCCGTCCCTGCGCCAGCGCAATCGTGGCAGGAACCGCGCCCCCATCCCGCACGGTTTGCTCTAATTTTCGGGCAAGTTCGATATTATGGGGATAGGGTAAGCCGTGTGAAATCACCGTGCTTTCTAACGCCACAATCGGTTTACCCTCCGCAATCGCATCTTGTACTTCAGGGGCAATCGTTAAATAGGATTTCATTTTGTTAAGTACACAACGCACATAAATACTGTAGGGGCGTACCCTTGTGGTCGCCCGTCGTTATAGTTGGCTCTGTGCCCTTTGTGTTCTCTGTGGTTAATTGATTACGCCACCATCGAATCGTAGAGCAGTTCCAGCGAAAGGTCGCGACGCACCGTATCAGTAGAAGTAATCGTGAGCATGGCGGCGGTCACGCCCAAACGCACCGCTTCGCCAACTGGAATATCGTTGACCAACGCATAGACAACGGCGGCAGTCATGGCATCACTCCCGCCCGTTAGGTCGGTCACATCCACCGAGGGCGCGGCGACATGTCCCCGCTCATTAGCGGTCGCGTACACCACCCCCATATCCCCCATGGTAATCATCGCCATTTTCAACCCCTTGCGAACCAATTTGCGGGCGGCAATCAGGGCATCATCTACGGATTGGATGGTGGCATCGGTTAAAACTTCCGCTTCCCGTTGGTTGGGGGTCATCAAATTAAAACGATTGAAAAAGGGCTTAAAGCGGGGCGCAAGAAAACGGGAGGTGGGGTCGGCACAAATCGAAACGCCCGATTCGTTACAAATATGAATTACTGTTTCGAGACTTTCAAGGGGCAAATTATTGTCCAATACGACAGTACGCGCTCCTTGAATCGCATCAATATTCTCGTAGATGACATCCGGGGTAAGGTGGGACATTACCGCCATATCATCCAGCGACCAGGCACGGGAACCATCTTTCAGCAACATTGCCAGATATGCCCCGGTATGCTCCGCAGGAATCCGCAGGGCACGGCTCACATCTACCCCTACACGCTCCGTATTGCTGAGGATATAATCTCCCACGCTGTCGTCCCCGACTGCCGTAATGAGGATCGTGGGAAGTTCAAAACGGGCAAGGCTTTCAGCGATATTTCGTGCCACCCCGCCTACAGCCAACCGAATACTGCCGGGAACGCTCCCTTCCGGGGAGAGATCGGTAGAAGCTTTAACTTTTGCGTCCAACGCGGCACTGCCCAGCACCACAATCGGACGTTCCGGTCCAAAAATATCCCAATCGCTGCTTTCCGTATCCCCGTACATAGCTTCTCCTGCAAGGGTAGACGACCTTTAATCGCGTGGGTCTAATGCCTCCAGCAAACCATCCCCGATGAAGTTAAAGGCAAAGACCATCAACGCCACTGCCAATCCGGGAGTCCACACCAACCAGATGGCGGAATTTTGCCGCCAAAATTCAAAGTTACTGTATAACATTTGCCCCCAACTTGCAACCGGCGGCTGAATTCCGATTCCAAAAAAGCTCAAGGTGGATTCTGCCAACACCGCACCCCCTAAACCAAGGGAAACAGCGACGATGACCGGAGGCATTGCATTGGGCAACAGATGGCGGGTCAAAATCCACCACGGAGTCGCGCCCATGACATACGCGGCTTCGACATAGGGTTCTTCACGCAGTTTCAGCATCTGCCCGCGCACCAAACGTGCCAATCCGGGCCACCCGACAATACTCAATGCAACCACTACGATAACATATTCCGCCAAGCCGCCCCGCACAAATTCTTCTAAAAACTCAAATTGACGCAACCATTCCTGTATCCGGGGACCAATGGTTGCCGCAACAAATAGCGCAAACAATAGTCCCGGAAAGGCAAATAACACATCGGCAATTCGCATAATTACCGCGTCTACCCAACCGCCCATGTAGCCTGCCACCGCGCCCAGCAAAACACCGATAAACAACCCCAATATTACCGAGGTCGGTGCAACAAATAACGCAGTGCGGGTTGCCCAAATCATGCGGCTGAATTGGTCCCGCCCCAGGCGATCCGTCCCAAGAGGGTGGTCTAACCCCGGTGCAATTTCGGCACGATTCAAATCCTGTTCGTTATATTCATACGGCGCGATCCAGGGAGCGAACGTTCCAATAAAAACAAACCCGATCACAATAAACGCCCCCAGCACGGCAAAAAAATTTCGGCTATACCGTGCCAGAAAGACCAGCCAGCGCGCCTTCTGTGGGCGCACCGCGTCTTGTAACAAAGATTGTTGTTGAAGGGGAAGAGTTGCGGATGTTTCCATTCGTAAGAGGGAGAGCGGAGAGTGTAGAGAGGAGAGTAATTATTGCCGTTCTCTCCTCTCTCCTTTCTCCTCTCTTTTTTACCGGACGCGAATACGTGGGTCTACCACCGCGTAGAGAAAATCTACCAATAGATTGGTCAGGGCGTAGACTGTAGCAACGAGAAGGGTTAATGCCATGATAATCGGATAATCGCGGGCATAAAAGGCTTGCACCCCGAGTTGTCCGATGCCCGGAATCCCGAAGAGTTCTTCGATAATGAAGGAGCCACCAATCAAGCCCCCGAACATCAACCCCGCTACTGTCACGAGCGGAATAAGTGCGTTGCGGAAGGCATGAACACCAATCACAACCCGTTCAGATAACCCTTTGCCCCGCGCTGTACGAATGTAATCTTCGCCCAGCGTTTCGCTCAAATTAGCACGGGTCTGGCGCATAAAGACCGCCAGCGGACCCAATGCTAACACAAAAACCGGCAAAATCGCTTTGGTGCTAAGAATGCCATCCCACCCCAGCCCGAACAAGCGGAACTTTGCTACAAAAATCCACATTAAAACGGGTGCAAGCGCAAAAGTAGGCAAAGAAATGCCCGCCACAGCCGCCGAGGTTAAGATATAATCCAATATGGAGTTGCGATAGAGCGCGGCAAAAATACCAAGTGGTATTCCCACCGCCGCCCCCACCAATAACGCCGCCAGATTCAGTTGAATCGAAATCGAAAGCTTGGCGGCAATCAATTCCGCCACAGGAGTGTTGGGAAACAACGGAAAGCTCTCACCCAAATCGCCCTGCGCCGCCCGTACCACATAGCGCGTAAATTGTTCGCCGAATGGCAAATCCAACCCTAGTTCTGCCCGCAACCGTTCGACCGCATCGGGGTTGGCTCGCAATCCCAAACGTTGAATCACAGGGTCGCCGGGACCATAAAAGCCGAGCGTAAAGGTGATAAACGTAACGATGAGCAACAGTAGCGGGAGCCATAAGAGGCGTTGGAGAACAAAACGATTCATGCGAGGTGTAAGGAAAGCGGAACGGATAGAGGCAAAATATACCCTCTATCCGTTCCGCTTTCTGCGTTACAGAGCAGTTGGTTAGTTGACGATTTCCACGTACTTGAGTTTAGAAACGATGGCGGCGGGGAAGTAGTAATTCTTCACCCAGGGCTTTACCAGCACATACCCTTTTCCATACCACAACGGAATCCATGCTCCATCATTAACGATGATTTGTTCCGCTTGTTGATACAGTTCAAACCGTGCGTCCTGGTCCTGTTCCACACGTGCCTGTTCCAAAAGGGCATCTACCTCTTCGTTACAGTAACCGGTGCGATTATCAAAACTGTCACAATGGAACAGAATGTCAAGGAAGTTTTGCGGGTCGGGGTAGTCAGCAATCCACGCCACGCTGTACATCTGGTAAGGGTTCGGCTTTTGGCTGATGTCAAAGAGGAAGGTTGCCCACTCGGTTTGTTCGATATTAATCGTCACCCCAAGGTTTTCTTCCCATTGTGCTACCAATGCTTCTACCTCTTCGCTGGGGGTACCGCCGCCACCGCTCACATGGATGGTAATATCAGGCAGGCTATCGGGTCCACCGTAGCTGGATTCCGCCAACAATTGACGGGCGCGTTCGGGGTCATATTCCAACCCTGCTAACCCATCATTGAAACCGGGGAAGCCGGGAGGCAAAACCCCATAGGCAGGAATACTAATCCCGCGCCCGACCACGCGCACAATCGTATCTTTATCGGTGGCATGGTTGAAGGCTTGCCGCACCAACGGGTCATCAAAAGGAGGAGTGTCCGAGTTTAACCCGACATAGCTGGAACTGAAGGTGGTTACTTCCAACAAATCGGCATTCAGGGGTTCGTTGGGGTCTAATACACGGTCAAGGTCCGCAATCCCTACCCCGGTAATATCAATTTCATCCGTTTCGTACATCGTCATCCCACTCCCACCGGAGAGGATAAACGTTGCACGGTCAATAGAGGGTTTCGGGTCGCCAAAATAATTGGGATTGGGAACCAGTACAATCCGTTCCCCAAGGCTGTATTCTTCCAGAACGAAGGGACCTGTCCCATTGGGTTGTTGGGTTGCCCAGAGCCGTCCGCCTGCTTCTACCGCGTTGCGGTCTAACACCGAAGCGGTGGGATAGGTTAATTTGGCAAGGAAGTAGACTTTGGGCGCATCAATGGTGATTTCAAGGGTCAGATCGTCTACCACCTGCACCCCGCTCACCTCGCCAGCCGCGCCGCTTAATTTGTCCCGACATCCGACAATATCGCCAAGATAGGTATCGGCTACCGGGGATTGGGTGGCGGGGTCACAGGCACGTTCGATAGAATATTTGAAATCGTTGGCGGTAACATCTT
>CBKYSX010000148.1:0-8106 GCA_966690745.1 uncultured Ardenticatenales bacterium | reverse complement strand
CGGAACCGGATATGGCGATAAGTGGTGGCGATGCCATCCCCCCACCGGTGGTTCCGACCGCAACCGTTCAACCCATAGATACCCGCGATTTGCTCTTTCCGGTGTGGCCCAATCGGTATGAACCTGTGATTTACCGGGTGCAGGCAGGCGATAACTTAACCACGATAGCCGCACGATGCGGTTTGAGTCCGTGGACGTTAATCTGGGCGAACGATCAGACGGAGGGAAGCCCCGAATTGTTAACCATCGGGCAGGAATTGTGGATTCCGCCGATGGATGGGGTGCTTCACGAGGTAAAACCGGGCGACACATTGCAGGGGCTTGCCGCGCTCTATAAAGTAGACCCGAACATTATTGCGTGGTTTGAGGGGAACGATTTGGAAGGAACCGGAGGACAATTGGTGGCAGGACAGAGGCTTATGGTTCCCGGCGGGGTGAAGCCCGTTGAAGATTTGCCGCCCGCCCCCGCCGCCCCCACCACGCGCGGCGGTGCGAGTTATTTCGGGTGGCCGACGACGGGGGTCATTACCCAAAGTTATGGCTCTTATCATGGCGGGATTGATATTGCCAATTCCAGCAAAACCCCCATTTTCGCGGCGCAGAGCGGCGAAGTGGTCTATGCCGGGTGGGACAATTCCGGCTACGGCTACATGATTATGATAGACCATCACAACGGGTGGCGCACCCGCTATGCCCACCTATCGGGGATGTATCCTAAAGTCGGGGATTGGGTAAGCCGCGGGGATTTGATTGCGTTAATGGGATCAACAGGCAACTCTACGGGACCCCATCTGCATTTTGAAATCATCACGCGGGGCTATCGTTTCAACCCGATGACTTATTTGCCGCGATAGCAAGAGTGGCAAATACAACGTTCCTGGTAGCATCCCTGTAGGGGCGTACCCTCGTGGTCGCCCGCCGTAAAGGCAGGACGCAGGACATGATAAGAAAGCCCGTTGGTCGTGCAAATCACGCCAACGGGCTGTTTTTTGTTGCTTTGGTTCACATCGGGTGGGTCAACAGGTGCATTTTGGGAAGTATTGGTATGCCTGACCCGCCCCTACTGCCGTTTACATCTGTTCGCGGTAATGGAAATTGTGGCGTTTGCGTGCCGCAAGGACTGCCGCCCGCAGGATTTCGTGGACTTCCAGAACGTTGGCAACATTATTCAGTATCAAATTGGGGTGGCTGGGGTCGTGGGAATGAATGGTAATATCCCCGACATTGACGAAGCGTTCACCCAAACTCTGGGATTGGTCAATATCCTGAATCCGCACCAATTCAATGTCTTCCCGTTCTTTGCTCAACAACCCTGTTACAATCCGTACCCGTTCGGTGGTAATGGTGTAGCGGGTGCTGATGGAAAGGAAAGGTCGCCCCTCCCATAACACCTCTTCCACATGGGTATCCTGGCTCTCGGCGGCGAGAGGAACGGCGGTAGGGGTGGCAGTAGATGCCGCGCCGGTATCCACCGTCAATACATCATCCACATCCTGTAAAATCGAATCTGTTAAGCTATCCGCAAACTTAGTAAGTTCCTCTTGCGAGATAGTCCCGAAAATAGCACTGTTTTGGGCAATAGATTGCCAGATGCGTCCGCGGATACGCGCTTGAATTTCCTGTGCAGTCATAGGGTTGCTCCTTGTGGGTATGGGGATGCTTATGTCGTATTACGCCGATTTACAGCAAGAAGTTGCACGATTAATTAACCCCGTACATTGCCAGCGACCCGCTAATCAAGGGGGAAATTTTGCCCCGTGCTTTCTGCAATAACATTTTTTCGACAATCGGATTTTCAACGCTCAATAAATCAATTTCTTTTTGCAACAAGTGGGGAATAGATTGAATGGAAAGCAGTTCCTGTTTGCGCCAATTTTGCCCCTGATACAACACCGCTACCGTAAACGCAAGGGTAATCGGGTCTTCGGGAATCTCATCCAATTTTATTTCCTGATCGGCGGCATCGCTTAACAAAGAGAGATAATGATGAAGCAAAGGGAACAAGCGATTCATACGGGCATAGGCGGCGGGGGTTTCCGGGTCTATGGCAGGATAAGGTTCGACATGCCCGGTCAGATACAGATTTTCGTAAGAGAGCCGCCGCACCAGAAAACGTTCGCTTCCCACCGTATTAATGTTATACCGTCCATCGCTTAGGGGAGTCACCTCCGTCATTACCGCTTTGGTTCCAATCAACGGACGGTCAGGGTCTAAAATAACAGGTTCCCCCTCCGTCCATACCAAGCCAAAGGGACCCCCGGTTTGGACGCAATCTTTCACCATCTGACGATAGCGCGTCTCAAAAATATGGAGGGGCAACACCATTCTTGGAAACAACACCATGTCCAGTGGAAACAAGGGCAAGGTTTGTAAGGTGGGGTTCACAACAGACTCCTTCTCTTTTTAACGTGTTTCAGATTTGTACCACATCCCTATCGTTACACTCCTAATTGTGAGCGAGGTGGTCAAATTTTTCAAGAGGAGTGAATACTCAAAAGCAGACCTGCCCCTATTTTCGATTGATATGATACGGCGGCGGTATGTACAACCAAGGATCTACTTGTTGGAAGACAGTCAGCAATTCGCGGTTTGCGGATTGGTCGGGAAAATGGTGGCGTTGCCATTCATTAAAGGGGTGAACTGCTAACCGTGCGGTGATAAATTCTTGAATGACCAATTCCGCCACCACGCCGCACCGTTCCGTAAACCCCTGACGGGCAAATTCTTCCAACAGGGGGTTCAGGTCAAATGGAATACGGCGGAAGGTGGGTTGCCAGCCGGATTCATCCCCATCCAAAATCATATAGGCGGCGGTGCGTTCGCCATCCAATGGCACACCCACCGAGCCGGGATTCAGCAATTGCCATCCATTCAGATGGCGGTGCATCGCAATATGGGAATGGGCACCAATGATGGTGGGTTCGGTCATGCCTCCCAGATATTCCATCAGCTCCGCATCGCTCTGATGGGGATTCATGCTCACCCAGCAATTCGCCGGTACCCCATGGACTACCCGAATCGGCGGGGCATCGGGAAAGCGCAAACTCAATTCGTCGGGCAACGCCGCAATAACGTGATGCCACTCCCCTTGCAGTTGTTCATAGAGCCACGGCAACAGCACATATTCCTTCCAACGCGGAGGTTGGCGTGGCGTGTTGTAATCCAGCAGGTAATATTCATTGTTCCCGCGAATTGCCGCCCACCCTTCGCGCCGGATGATTTCCATGACTTGCACCGAAAACGGACCCCAATTAATCATATCCCCTGCCACTATTACATGGTCGGGGCGAAATTGCACCATGTCCTCCATCACGGCATGGAGGGCGGGCAGGTTGCCGTGAATATCGGCAAGAATCGCCAATCGTGTCATATCATTAATCCATGGCAGCGGTACTGATGCCTACCGCAATCGCATATTCCCGCGCTTCCGCCGCCACAAAAAGAGAGCCTGCCACCACGATTAGATCGTTTTCACCACTATTGGTAAGTGCAAGGTCTAATGCCGCCGCAACGGAATCGGTAACAAGGGCATCTTCGGAGAAACCACACTGAATGGCTACATCACGGGCGGGGGCGGCGCGGGGATGTTCCGATTGGGTAAAAATAACACGCTCCGCCAACGGACCAAATGCCCGCAGAATCTCCATCGGGTGCTTATCGGACGAAACGCCAAAAATCAGGGTAGCGGGGGGTATTTCCCCATCAAATACATCATTGAGCGTTGTTATCAGAGCGTTCGCGCTCTCAATCGTATGCGCTCCATCTACCATCAGATACGGGTTTTGGCTCAAGACCTCCACGCGGGCATACCAGTTCACGGTTGCCAGCCCTTGCCGCAAGGCACGTTCCTCCCACGGCAGGGTAGCCCGAATCGTTTCTAATGCCGAAACTGCAAGCAGGGCATTGCGCTGTTGATGTTTCCCCAACAAGCGCAATTGCACGTCCTGATACGCCGGTTGGGATGGGTCGGCGGGGGTCAGATTGAACCGTTGCCCGTCCAGCGACACCGAACGGAATGTCATGGTCCATTGGTCAGGCGCAATCGTAAAGGGAGCATGTCGTTCCGACGCGATGCGCTTTAACACCTTCATCGCGGCAGGGGATTGGGCAGAGGTAACGACCGGAACCCCCTCTTTGATAATTCCCGCCTTCTCAAAGGCAATTTCTTCAATCGTATCGCCTAAAATAATGGTATGTTCCAATGCCAACGGCGTAATCACACTGACCAAAGGGGTCACGAGATTGGTTGCATCCAATCGTCCCCCCAATCCCACTTCCAGCACCGCCACATCCACATTGCTTTCAGCGTACCAGACGAACATCATGGCAGTGAGTGCTTCAAAGGTGGTCGTGCCTTCGTAGCTGTCGAAGAGAGGATATAAGCGATTCACAAGATCGGTGAAGGTGGCTTCAGGAATCATCTTCCCATCCAATCGAATCCGTTCGCGGGGGTCGTGCAGATGGGGCGAACTGTAAAAGCCTGTGCGATAGCCCGCCGCCCGCAAGACCGCTTCAATCATGGCGGCGGTAGACCCCTTGCCCTTGGTTCCCGCCACATGCACCACACGCAACTGTTTTTGCGGGTTCCCCACCGCCTCCATCAAACGATTCATGCGCTCCAATGTATAGGGCGCACGGCTGGGCGCGGTGGCTTTTTCTAAATTGACTAGTCCTTTTGCCTGTCCCCAGATATAATCGAGTGCTTCTTGGTAATCCATACGGAAGTGATTAGTGAACAGTAATAAGTGAAAAGTGAACGGAAGTGAAAAAAGCAATGTCAGTGAAGGCAGTGATGAGAGCGTCGGAACACATCTTAGATACTCGCTGTCATTCCTGCCGGTCGCTGTTGTTTCTGCCGTTCACTTTTCACTAACCACTCATCACTCTTCACTTAAAAAAAGGTATGTTGAATAACGGGACTTCACGGGCAAAGCCAACCTTATGGGCAGTGGCGATACTCCTGGGATTGGCGTTTATTTTAACCTATCCCCTGCCCTTTCAACTGGCAACCCACGCGCCGGGGGATGGTTCCGACGACCCTGCGATTTTATGGAATTTGTGGTGGGTGCGCTATTCGCTGACCGAATTGCAACAAAGCCCCTTCCAAAGCGCGTGGATGTTTTATCCGTTGGGTATTAACCTCGTATTTTACACCTTAACCACCCTGAACGGAATCCTCTCCATTCCGATTCAATTGGCGTTTGGCATTGTTCCCGCAAATTCGTTTGTAATTTATTTTGAATTGGTGATGGCGGCGTTGGGGATGTGGTTGTTCATGCGCTGGGTACTGGCATATCACCGCGAGGACGCGCCGTTTTCGCGCCAAACGCGGGACGGTTTGGCACTACTGGCGGCAGTGATTTATGCATATAGTACCTCCAAATGGCTCTATCTCAGTTTGGGGCAATTTAATATCGCTTCCAGCCATTGGCTTCCGTGGGCAGTGCTCTATCTGGCGCGAATGTGGACCGCGCCCACCCTGAAACGGGCATTACGGGAAGCGGCGTTGTGCGCTTTCTTTACGCTCTGTATCGGGTGGACCGAATTTACCTATGCCAGTTTCTTCATTCAATTTGCGGCGTTATTTTTTGGGTGGTTGGCACTTTCCGCCATCAAATCCCGCAATTGGGCAAAGCTCAAACAGTACACAATTGCCTGCACTTTTCTCGGGTTGCTATTTGTCTTAGGGATGGCTCCGATCATCGGGTTGATGCTGGAAGATATGCGGGTGAACGGAGATTTTCTGGTAGAGGGATTGGGTTTTTCCAATATTTTTTCCAACGATGTGCTGGGCTTTTTGGTACCAGGCGAACAACATCCGCTCTTCGGAGAATGGGTGCGGGAAGGGTTCACTTTTTCGTATCTCAATTTTGCGTTTATCGGCTGGGTAACGGCGGCATTGGTCATCATTGCCCTGCTCCACCGCAAAAGCCGCCCCCACGCGATCTATTGGGTGCTGTTCGCGTTCATTTTCGGGGTACTGTCGTTGGGTCCCACCCTGCGGCTGAACGGGCAGGAATGGGATTTGCCCATGCCTTTTGATCTTCTGCTCCAAATTCCCTTTGTCAAAGCCAACCGCTACCCCAGCCGTTATAGTGTAATGATTATGCTCTACGTGGCAGTGGCGGCAACATGGGGCGCGGTAGCACTCCTAAAGTGGTGGCAGGCGCGAAATACAAAGCGTACAGAACTTATAGTTGCAGGGGTCGGCTTACTGGTGCTTTTGGAACATTTCGGTGCGCCCCTGCCGATGTCCGATTACCGGGTTCCCCCCGTCTACGAACAGGTGCGCCAAAATGCAAGCGGGGCAGTGCTGGATATTCCGTTGGCGTGGCGCAACGGCTTCCGCGTCACCGGCACCCAACACCCCGCCTTCATGTTCGCGCAAGCCTATCAAACCTATCACGAAAAACGGCTCCTAAGCGGCAATACCAGCCGCAACCCCGAACTGAAATTCCAATACTTTACGGAATTGCCTGTGATTAATTCCATTATTGCCCTTGAAACGGGCAATGTGTTACCGGAAGGGCGGGCGGAAAGAGAACGCCCCATTGCGCCGGAACTCCTACGCTTGATGGATGCTCAGGATATTGTAATTCAACAATTGGATGATGAAATTCCGGGATATTCGACCGAAAATATTCTTGCCTATTTAGAATCGGTATTGGGTCTGGGTGAATGGTACAGCGACGAGGAGTATCTGGGTTTGGGTGCGTTTTTGCCCCTGCCGCCCGAACAATACACATGGGATGCCCACCATCCGTTGGCACGGCTCTTTTTTGCCGAAGGGTGGAGTGCGTTGCCACCGCTTGATAGCGACCCTGCCGCATTCCCCCAATCGGTATGGGCAGAGCAACCGGAGGCGCGGATTTTGCTTCCTTCGATTGCTACAGAGGGGAATTGGACTTTGAGTTTTACGGCTACCGTTGAGGCACCGATTTCATTGGAACTGTTCGCGCAAAACCCCGATGGGGGCGCACTTTTTTCGCTTAATACGGTAGATTTCAGGGCTGGAACCCACGCTTATCAAGTCCCTATTCCTGCCTCTGCCCCCCGCGACCATCTGACCAACCTCATTTTCCGTTTTGATGGTACACCTGCTATTCAACAGGAAGACACCTTGCTCGTTGAAAGTGCCGCCCTCGCAGTCGGGGATTTCGCCCATATCTACTGGAACGGGGAAGAGTTGGGCGGAACGGAAACGGGGTATCATGCCGCCCTCTTTCAAAACGGAGAATTGGTTGCCGCCCGCCATTTTGATACTTTTAATGACCCCAACGCCAGCGTGGAACTGGCGGCGTTTCTAAACAATGCTGAAGCAGGAACCCTTCTGGCATTGGCGGGGGCAGATGCTATATCAGCCGGAGACGGAACGGGCGGGGCGCGTTTGGGAGATGAAGTATGGGAGGCTCTTGCCTCCTTTGGTGCGACCCCCCAAAGTGATATGCGCGGCAACTATGGATGGAGCCATGCTTTTATCGGGGTGAAGGGCGACCCTTCACAAGTACGCGAAGACAGTAGCGCGATTCGTCCGGCGCGGGTTTTTATAGGGGCACCGCTCCATACCAATACCTTCTACGCCCGATTAGAAGGCTTTCGTCTGGTTGCCCGTTGATACGTACATGAGGTTGATGGAGAGTAAGAATTAAATACCGTAACCGCACCCACCCCGCCCTAAAGGGACGGGGCTAATAAACACACGACAACGATAGCTTATTAGCCCCGTTGCTTTAGCGCGGGGAACGATTCCCGTTACGGTGTTATTTTCTTAATGTTCATAAACCTCACGATTGTGTAAGGGACAAGGAGTTCAGGCGACACGGGGATGTACCACCCCCCGTAACTGCCTGACATATCCCTGTATTTGAGTATAATTGCAAACGTTTGGGCGATTTCGGGGATATACTCTGAAAATCGCAAGCACGATAAGGCAAAAGAAGAATGAACCATCAAGAACAACCCACCCTTGACCGCGCATTGGCGGGGCAACAAAAGGGTGAATATGTCGCCACGATGTTCGGGCGCATCGCGGCTAATTATGATTTGCTCAACCGCGTGATGAGTCTGGCTCAAGACCAAACATGGCGGCGGCGCATGGCGCAATTG
>CBKYSX010000147.1:0-8159 GCA_966690745.1 uncultured Ardenticatenales bacterium | reverse complement strand
GGTGGGGGATACTTATAATATGAGCATCGGGCAAGGGTTTATGTTGGTAACACCCTTGCAGATTCTGAACGCCACCACTGCCATTGCCAACCGTGGGACGATTTACGAACCCCAGATTGTCTACCAGATTCAATCTGCCGATGGGCAGGTGATTCGCGGCTTTGAACCGCAAGTGTTGCGGACGCTCCCCGTAGATGGTGCTTATTTAGATATGGTGGCGGAAGGGATGCGGGGTGCGATTGCATGGGAGGATGGCACGGCACGGTTCCCCTTTGAAGGTGCGCCCGTCAGTGTCGCAGGGAAAACGGGAACAGCAGAATATTGCCCTGTAATTCAGAAGCCCGACGGCACCTTTGATTGCAAATTGGATGCCGATGGCAATCAGCTGACCCATGCCTGGTTTACGGCGTATGCCCCTTATGAAGACCCCGAAATTGCCCTGGTCGTGTTTGTGCATGGGAACAATGAAGACGTGATTCAGGGGTCGGAAGTTGCCGCGCCGATTGGTCGGAGGATTGTAGATTACTATTTCGGCAATCACCCCCTAGACCCGAACGCGCCGGTCTTGCCGACCCCGCAACCGGGAAGCGGCGCAACGGCGACCCCCTTTATGGTGGCTTCGCCCACCCCGATTTTAACCCAGCCCGCCGCTACCCCGATGGCAACGCCCACTTCACCGAAAGCGGAAGAGCCTTTACAATTGCCCACAGCGACCCGCGCCGCCAACGGACAATATACCTCCACCCTGATTCGGACGGATGAACAGGGCGGGGAATTGAGTATTGTGTCAGGGCGGGTGGTGGATGCGAATGGCAACCCGGTGAGTGGTGTAACGATTACGCTGGATGGCGGTGGTGCGCCGGTGGCAACGCTGACCACTGCCGGGGATGGCAGTTTCCGCTATGATTTGCTGAACGCCGCGCAGGCAAGTACATGGTACGTCCGTGCCCCTACCTTATCCGGTGCGCCGTTCATGGCGTTGTCGGTTGAACCCTACCGACATTATATTGTGCTGTTTCAGGGTGAGTAGATACACGATAAAGAGAGGAGAGATTCAATCAACAATACTCTCCGCTCTCCTTTCTCACCTCTTTACTCTAATCAGGAATTTTCCCCATGCCTATTGTGGTTAAAGGCGAACGTGACGGGTTGGTATTAATCCTTCCGGCGGCAGGTTCTAACGAAAATGCCCATGCCGAACTCGCCGCCTATTTAGAGCAGGCAGGGGATTTTTTTAAGGGGGCGAAGGTTGTGATTGATGTGGGGCAGAGGGTTCTGGCGGAAAGCGAATTGGAGGGAATTCGTGAATTGCTCCGTGGCGTGGAGGTGGAATCCGATATGCTTCGTGCCTTGAATGATGACACCCGTACCGCCGCCCTTGCCTTGGGTATGGAAGTCCCTTTTGTTGTTGCGCCCGATGTCGCCCAACCCAATCCGGTGATCGCGCTTCCTGAAGAAAGTATCGAAGCCCTTTTGGTGCGCCGTACTTTACGAAGTGGGCAAAGTATTCGGTACCCCGGCGCGGTGGTGGTATTAGGGGATGTGAACCCCGGCGCAGAGGTGATTGCCGGGGGGGATGTGATGGTGTGGGGGACATTGCGCGGCTTGGTTCATGCGGGCGCAACGGGGGATGAACACGCCAAAGTGTGTGCGTTGCATCTTGCCGCCAACCAACTTCGGATTGCGGGACATATTGCGATTGCCCCCGATAGTACGGAGGACAAACAACGGTTCTGGCAACGCAAAAAAGGTGCCGCCCCCGAACTGGCAAAGGTACAGGAGGGCGGCATTGTGGTAGAGAAGTGGGTGAAGGGAAGTGGCTAATGGGGCTAAGACAAGCCTACTTGTAGGCGCGTGCATATCCCAGCATCGTTAATGCCATCGCCGATTGTTCGACGTTCTTAAAACCGCTTTGTTCTAAAAGGGTGCCAACATATTCAATCCCTTTTTCCACCCCATGATGGAACCATCCCAGCGGCAAATGATGGATAGTACGGGCAGTATTTCCTTTTAGGTCTACCACGACGACCCGTCCCCCCGGTTTCAATACCCGTTCAATCTCTAATAACCCTGCCTGTTTTAGCGGGTCAGGCAGATGATGCATCATCAAACTGCTAAGCACCACATCAAAGGTGTTATCGGGGAACGGGATTTTTTCAATCACCGCCACTCGATAGTCAATGGCAAGATGGGCGCGTTCTGCTTTGCGCCGCGCCACGGCAATCATTTCAGGGGAGGCATCCAAACCGACCACCGTATCGGTTCCGGTGCGTTGTCGGGCAACCATGGTTAATTCTCCTGTACCACATCCAACATCTAAAACGTGCTCGCCCGGTTGAATGGCGGCAATGTCGGCAGTTTGGGCGCGGAGCGATTTTGATTTTCCTAACGTTGCAATGGTGACAAAGGTATCATAAAAGGTTGCCCAGCGAATCAGGTTGCCATCAGTGGTTGGCACGGTTGGCTGTGAATGAGGCATCAGAACTCCTTCTTGGTAATGTGTTATGATCGGTTTACTGATTCCCAGCATACGAAAAAGAGCTCTGTCAGGTCAATCTTCAATCGTGAAGGTTTGTCCGATACGGGACATTTTGCACGGATTGTACGGAAATGAGCGATCCTAATTCTTCACCCACCCCTGACCGTCGAACGCGGCGTACCCGCAAATTAGTGCAACACGCGTTGCATACGCTGATGGCAAAAGGACGATATGATGCCATAACAGTACAATCCATTGTGGAACAAGCCGATGTAGGGCGTTCTACCTTCTACGCTCATTGGCAGGACAAAGAGGATTTACTGGTTCAGAATTTTGAAGAGGTGTTGGAGGAATTCGGTACTGCGACAGTGGGAGAGCAGTTACTTCCGGTAGCGTCATTGTTCCGCCATGTGCAAGAGCAATACCATTTTTACGACTCTCTGGAGGGCGGACAGGGGTTGACCATTATCAAGAAACGAATGATGACCTATTTCACCGAACGGGTGATGGTGCGGCTAACGATGTTGCTTCCCCCCGGGCGAACCCCTACCCTTCCCATTTCGATTCTTGCCACCTATATCGGTGGGACGTTATTGACCCTGATGGAATGGTGGCTTGCCCGTAAAATGCCACACAGCCCTGATCAGATGCAAACCATGTTTTATCAGTTGGTTCAGCCCACGATTCATGCCGTCCTTACCGGGGAGGATGAAGCATAAGGGGCAACCTCTTGGATTTTACGCTTGTTCGTGCTAGTATCCGCCACGCTTCCAGAGCGGGAGCGTGGTTTTTTTATCGAAATGGTTGAAAGAGGAATTCCGGTGCGCGTTGCGTTGGTGCATGATTGGCTCAATCAGGTGGGCGGGGCGGAGAACGTCCTGATTGCCCTTAAAGAAATTTTTCCTGACGCGCCCGTCTTTACATCTATTTATGACCGGGAACGAATGCCCGCCGTAATGCGCGATTGGGAGATTCGTACCTCGGCATTGGATAAAATTCCGGGGATTTATCGTAACCATCAGGCGGCATTGCCGCTCTATCCCTTTGCGTGGGAACAATTCGATTTTTCGGGTTTTGATGTCGTCCTCTCCAACAAATCCGGCTTTTGTCACGGGATTATCACGCCGCCGGAGACAACCCATCTCTGTTATTGTTTGACCCCGACCCGCTATCTGTGGAGCACGGAAAGTTATTTGCAGAGAGAAGGGGTGGGGCGATTAAGGCGGTGGATTTTGCCGCCGGTGCTGACGCTGTTGCGTCAGTGGGACGCAAACGCGGCGCGGCGGGTAGATCACTTCGCGGGGATTTCGCGGGCGGTACAGGCACGGATTCAGAAGATTTATCGGGCGGATTCCAAAATCATTTATCCGCCTGTAGATACCCATCGCTTCGCGCCGGGGGAAACGCAGGATTACTTTTTTATTGTTTCCCGTCTGATTCCCTATAAACGGATTGATCTGGCGGTACGGGCATTTAGCGAATTGAGCTGGAAGTTGGTGATTGCCGGGGATGGGCGCGACCGGGCGGCATTGGAAAAAATAGCGGGTCCTACCGTGCGCTTTGTGGGGCGGGTCAGCGATGCCGAACTCAAAACATGGATGGCGGGGGCGCGGGGCTTTTTGTTTCCGGGCGAGGAAGATTTCGGGATTGCCCCCTTGGAAGCGATGAGTGCGGGGGTTCCGGTGATCGCCTATGCCGCCGGAGGTGCGTTGGATACTGTGGCTGAAGAGGAAACAGGCCTCTTTTTCCGGGAACCCAACATTGCCAGCCTAAAAGCCGCTTTACAACAGTTTGACAGCGTACCATGGGACAAACAGCGCATTCGCGCCCATGCCGAAACTTTTGATGTTGAACACTTTAAGCGCAATATGCTGAATTGGGTACAAGATAGTGGTTAGAGATAGAAATAGAGAGGTGGGAGAATAAACTATTCCCCGAAAGGAAAAGATTTATCCCCAACCCTCTTTAGCTCTAACCTCCATCTGCAAAAGGACAGTATGGAATTACATGAGTACGGGCGGATTCTGCTCCGTTGGTGGTGGCTGATTTTGCTATTACCGCTTCTGGCGGGGATTTTGACAGTTGTTACCTACCGTGAACCACCGGTGGTTTTTGGCTATACCGTGCAGTTGTCGGTTTCCTTTTTGCCCGCCCCCCGTGAGGATATGGATCAGGACCCACGCCTCGGTGCGGTGCAAGCCGCCGAATACGTGGCAGATGATTTGACACTGGTGCTGATGGGAAGCCGTTTTGCGGAAGCGGTGCGTCAATACATGCCCGACGGTACGGCGGTGGGTGCGATTACGGGAGCGACCCGCGCCGATAAAGAACATCGCATTGTGACGGTTAGTTTGCAGGCAAACACCCCCGATGAGGTGACTGCGCTGGCAACTGCCGTTAAACAGGCGGCAACGACTGACCTTTCCGCGTTACTGGAAGAACTCTGGGGAACCGGGGAACTGCGGTTGGAAGTGGTCAACGACAGTGGTGCGTTTCCCATCGGCGGTGGGCTAAGCTCCCAATTAGACATTCCCCTCCGTGTGGTGTTGGCATTGGTAGCCGGAATCGCCCTTGCCTTCGCGTTGGATTATCTGGATGATAGTGTCCGCACCCGCAAAGAAGCCGAACGGGTCGGGCGCGTGTTGGGGGAAATTCCTAAATAGGTACGTGTTGCGTAGTGCGTGGTGCACGACTTCAAGGGACGTAGGACGCAGAAAGCGGTAACGGCGACCCACCCCCTAGCCCCCTCCTAAAAGAGGGAAGCGATTGTCGGCAAAATCATGCAACACGCACCATGCAACCTTCGGAACGAAGATTATGGAATTAAAAGATTACGGGCGGATTATCGTCCAACGGGGGTGGATTGTGGTACTGGCGGCGGTGCTGACCGCCGGAAGTGCTTTTCTGTGGAGCCGCAGTCAGCCGCCGGAATACCGCGCCACTGCCATCGTGCTAGTGCGTGCCGATTCGCTGGATTTCGGACGGTTGCAAGCCAGCAAACAGATTCTGGCGAGTTTTTCGCAACGGATTCGCTCGGAAGATATGGCGTTTCGGGTAGTAGACCAATTGCAATTGGACCAGAATCCTTACGACATATTGGCAAATCTGGCGGTGAGTTCCGACCAAAACGACCTGACCATTCAGATTGATGCCACCAGCCAGGACCCGACCGTAGCGGGGCAAATTGCTAATGGCTTTGCAGAAGAATTTATTCGCGTCATTGAGGACAGTAATACCGTCCAACTCCGTGAGGATCAGGTACTGGTAGATTTGTTACAACGTGCCGGAGCAGGCGCACAAACCGCCCCCAACACCCGTATTAACACGATTGCAGGGGCAGTGTTTGGGATTTTGTTGGGGGGGATTATCGTCCTTCTGCTGGAATTATTGGACGATACGATTAAAACCAAAGAAGATGTTGAACGATATATCGGACGGGACTTGTTCTTTTTGGGGCAAGTGCCGCCGAAATAAGGTACATATTGCATAGTACAAAGTGCATAAACGACAACAAACTCCAAGTCGTTTTATGCAGTATGCACTATGCAGTCGTTCTTAAAACGCATGGCAACTACAAATTTAGTGACGATAACCGACCCGCGCTCTGCCGTGAGCGAAGCCTACCGCACCCTACGGACTAATTTGCAATTTGCGGCGGTGGGAGGGGCGTTACAGACGTTGGTGGTGACCACCCCTTCGCCCAATGAAGGCAAAAGTACAACGGTGGCGAATCTCGCGGTGGCATTTGCGCAGGGGGGCAAAAAGGTGATTGTGGTGGATGCAGATTTGCGCCGTCCTGCCCTGCATGAATTGTTCGGGGTGGATGGCACAAGTGGATTGAGTAATATGCTTGTGGACGAGGCACTCCGCGCCGCGCCGCCATTGGTAGCGGTGCCGGGAGTAGAGGGATTACGGCTTCTGCCCGCCGGAGCCATTCCCCCCAACCCGGCAGAACTGCTGGGGTCAGATGAATTGGCGCAGGTGATTGATCGCCTGAAAAGCATGGCGGATATGGTGTTGTTCGATGCCCCGCCGGTTCTGCCCGTCACCGATGCGGCAATTCTGGCGAAGCGCACCGATGGTATTTTGCTGGTGTTACAGGCGGGCAAAACCAAACGGGAACATGCCTCCCGCGCCAAAGATATGTTAGAACAAGTGGGAGCGCGGATTGTTGGCACAGCATTGACGAATGCGAAGGTAGATAGCGGGGTAGGCGGCTATTAGGGCGTATTGAGAAGGGGGTATTGAGAAACGGCGGGGGTAGAGCAACGGCTCTGCCCCCGTTTTTATTTGGAATGGACTACTATGACAATAGCGATTATTCCTGCACAATCGCAATCGCCAGTCCGTCATACCCTTTGCTTCCGACGGTTTGCAAGGCGGTGGCGGCGAGGCGGGGGTGGGTTGATAAAAATTCCAACGCGCCCCGTATTCCCTGTACGTTCGGGTCATTGTTCTCTGCCTCGATGACTGCCCCGCGCCGCACTACATTGTCCACAATAATCAAACTGCCGGGGCGGGTGAGCCGTACCGCCCATTCTAAATACGCAGGGGTACTGACTTTATCGGCATCAATAAATACGAGGTCAAAAGGTGGATGTCCCTCTGCGGCAATGCCGGGTAAGGATTCAATCGCTTTGCCCACCCGCACCTCTACTTTATCCCCCAAACCCGCATTGGTGATATTCGCTTTAGCGACTTCAGCGTGTTTGGGGTCATATTCCAGGGTCATCAGTTTTCCATCGGTGGGCAATGCCCGCGCCAGCCAGATGGTGCTATAGCCGCCCAACGTTCCGATCTCCAGAATCCGTTTTGCTCCGCACGAACGGGCAAGGATATGCAGAAATTTGCCCTGGTTGGACGCAACATTGATTTGGGGTAGACCCGCTGAATCGGAGGCGTGTAATGCCTGTTCCAATACCGGGTCGGTGGGGGTAAAAAGGGCGGCGAAGTAGTCATCTACGGCATTCCATTGTTCTTCGGACATAGGATTTCCTTGAGGCGTAAATCTTTTTTAGATGTCTTAAGGACGGATAAGAAGAGAACTGTTTACGGTTGAAGTGTATTATCGGAAGGGTAGGTAAATGGTTGGTGATTTATCTCCGATTTATCAATTATAGCCTATCCCCATCATAACTACATCTTTTTTCGCCATTATGCTATAGTTTCCCGACTTCTGACCCTTCTTACACATTGATGAGGTGGTTCAACACGCAACCTCATTGTCACAACCCAACAGGATTATGGAACAACCAAACCAACCGACTCAAAATAGAACGCCGTGGCTCCTTGCGCTGGGTGCGCTGGTGGGCTTATGTGTGGTCGCGCTGTTGTGCGTGGTCATTGGCGGCGCGGCATTCTTTTATCTTGATTCCGATTCTTCAACAACAGATTCGCCCCGCCCGAGTGCGACCCGCTCTACCAGTGATGGCGGCTCCAATAATTCTTCCGGTCAAAATGATGACAATGGCTCCGGTTTGGATATCCCCAAAGGAAGCAACGACTTGATTCTGTTGGGGGGCGAGCCGCCCACGCTGGACCCCGCGCTTGCCAGCGATGCGACCTCTGCCCAGTATATTGTGGAAATCTTCGGTGGGTTGGTCACGTTAAACCCGGATTTGGAAATTGTACCTGATATTGCCAGCGATTGGACGATTTCGGATGATGGGTTGGTCTACAC
>CBKYSX010000146.1:0-8179 GCA_966690745.1 uncultured Ardenticatenales bacterium | reverse complement strand
ATTTATGTTAGACGTTCGTTCAGCCATTCCCCTAATTCTTTTAATGGCACGGATACCTGTTCACCTTTGAGCATATCTTTGACTTCGACACGGCTCTCGGCGATCTCCCGTTCCCCGAAAATCAGCGTGTAACGCGCAGGAGATTTATCGGCGGCACGCATCTGGCTTTTGAAAGAGCGTTTACCCTGCCCGTATGCCATTTCCACGCGAATCCCTGCCTGCCGCAGATTATTCACCGTGCGGAAGGCGGCACGTTTGGTGGTATCATCGAACCAAACGGCAAAGACTTGCGTTGTGGGTAAGGGCACGGGGGTAACATCTAATTCCTCAATCACTAATGCTACCCGCTCAAAACCAATTCCGGTCCCGATGCCAGGGGTGGGTGCGCCGCCGAACAGCTCAATTAACCCATCGTACCGACCACCCCCGTTCAGCGTGTTGTTGGAGGTGTCCAGTACATCGCTTTTGACCTCGAATACAGTTTTCGTGTAGTAATCAAATCCACGCACCAGCAAGGGATTCACCACATAATTAACCCCCAGCATATCCAGATACTCTTGCAACATAGCAAAGTGAACATGGCACTCTTCACATAGATATTCGGAGAGCAGGGGAACCTCTGCCAACATCGCCCGCACCTTTTCATCTTTGGTGTCTAGCACACGGAGCGGGTTCTTTTCCAGTCGCATCTTATCAGTTTCACCAAACCTATCCTTGCGTTCGGTCAACCAGGGTACCAACACATCCCGAATATAGGGAGGGCGGCACTTTGGGCAACCAATCGAATTCATTTCAAATACCAGATTGGTAATACCCAATGCACGATAGAAATCAGTCAGCAATTGCATTAATTCCGCATCAATTGCCGGGTCTTGTTCGCCAATCACTTCCAACGAACACTGAGTGTGTTGCCGGTATCGCCCTTTGCCCGGACGTTCATAGCGGAGTAGGGGACCAATCGCATAGATTTTTACCGGCTGAGGTAAGTTTGCCATGCCGTTTTCGACAAAAGCGCGGGCAATTCCGGCGGTAAATTCAGGGCGAATCGTAACTTGTTCCCCGCCTCGTGTTTCAAAGGAATACATTTCCTTTTCGACAATATCCGTACCCGTTCCCACGCCGCGTTGAAAAACATCCGTGTGTTCAATGACGGGGGTATCAATTGGTTGAAAACCATAACGGGCTGCAACTTCACGAATCGTACTATCAATCCAGCGATAATAAGGTTGTTTATCGGGAGTCCAATCCTGGGTTCCCTTGGGTGCTTGATAGGTAGGCATAGGTTTTTGAGAAATTTTAGAATAGATGTTTTTGTGTCGGGTGATTGTAGCGCAGGGATAGTTCCTTGTCCATCTTAGAATAAAAAAAGGGTAGTCATGGTGACTACCCTTACAGAGTCCGAGAAAAGTTCATTTATTACAAAGAGAGCTTCTTAAAAATACTTTCCGGAATGGAGCGGATAATCATCATGATGTACTGCCAGAACCAGGGGACGTAGACCACCCCTTCACCTTTGAGCATCGCTTTATAAATCCGATGACCTACTACTTCGGGTTTGGCAAAAAGGGCATTTTTCTTAATGTGGGCAGTCATGGGCGTATCCACAAAACCCGGCTTAATCGTTACTACGGACACGCCGACTTTACTCAAGCGGTTCCGTAGCCCACTAGTAAAGGCTGTCACCGCACTTTTGGCAGAACCGTAAACATAGTTACTGCCCCGTCCCCGATCACCCGCCACCGATGAAATCACCGCAATACATCCTTGTTTTTGCACTTCAAAATGATTACCCAGCAGGGTCAGCAGGGAAATATAACTTAACCCGTTGGTATTAAATTCCTGAAGTGTGGTTTCGAGAGAGGCTTGTGATGCGGCTTGGTCGCCCAGTGTCCCATGCGCGATGAGGACGGCATCCAACCCGCCGAGCGTTGCTTTGACTTGCTCAATCAGGGTAGGATGTTGCTGAATTTGGGTCAGATCGGCAGTCATCGCCGTAACTGATTTTGCGCCCCGGACTTGCAAGTCATCCCGCACGGCATGGAGTTTGTCCTCATTCCGTGCCACGACGACGATATCCGCGCCGTCTGCCGCAAAGTTTTTGGCAGTTTCATGCGCGATGGCAGAGGTCGCGCCCAGGATTAGTACTTTCATCAGTGATTAGTGATTAGTGGTTAGTGATTAGTGACTAGTGAAAGGCGTAAACGACATCAACATAATTGTCGTTCACTGACCACTTTTCACTAACCACTAATCACTAAGAAGTGACTCGCCGCCAGAAGGACGAGGAAAAATTCGGGTCTATGTAACGGGAGAATTCACGCCATTGGGGAAAATAGGTTTGGAAACTGGCAGGCGACATCCGTGCATCTTTGGCGGGATACACCGCACCCCCCGCACTTCGCACAATTTCATCCAGATGTTCACAAAGCTGTAAGGTGCTTTGCCCTTGCATCGCAAAATCCAATGCAAGCGTTACACCGGGGCGGGGGAAGGATAACATGCCGGGTGAGGTGACTTCACCAAATGTTTTGAGAACCACTAAGAACGTACCTTCACCTGATGCCGCAATGGATTGCAGGATACGGCGAATCGGTCCCAAATCTGTCTTGTAGGGAACGACACATTGATATTGCAAAAAGCCCCGTTTGCCATAGATGCGATTCCAATGATGAATAGCATCCAACGGATAGAAGAATGGCTCATAATGAATCACACTCCGTACCCGTTTGGTCAGTTGCTTACGATAATAGAGCTGATTAAAGGCTTGTACCGAGTAGCGATTGAGAGCAAATTCGGGAAAATCAAAGGGGACCGTGGGTTTGATTTTGGATAAATCTAAGCCCCCCGAATTTTGTTTTTGCCATGCGAAGTTGCCGCGTGTAAACAAGCCCCGCCCCAAATTTTTACCGGTTGCCAGACAATCAATCCAGGCAACGGTGTATTTATGGCTTTCGTTAGAATCCTCTGACAATTCGAAAAATTCTTCCACCGAGCCAAATTTGATGAGTTCTTGGTCAATATTGGGTCCGGGAATGGGTTGCAGGCGGAATTCCGCCCACAATATCAACCCCGTTAACCCCAACCCCCCGATAGTGGCGCGATATAACTCACTATTCTCCGTCGGGGAACATAGGTATTTCCCATCAGAGCGGAGCAGTTCAAATAGGGTGACATGCCGCCCAAAGGTTCCCATCACATGATGATTTTTGCCATGCACATCGTTGGCAATGGCGCCCCCGACGGATACAAACTTTGTACCGGGGGTGACAGGCAGAAACCAGCCCTGCGGCACAATTAATTCCAGAATATCAGCAAGTATGACCCCCGCTTCACAGCGTAATACGCCATTTTCTGCGTCAAACGCAGTAAAACGGTTCATGCGGGTGGCATCCATAATGGTAGCCCCGTTGTTCAAACAGGTATCGCCATAGCTACGCCCATAGCCAAAAGGTAAAAGCGTTCCTTCGGCTTCATCCAAAGGCAATTCATCCGGTTGCCAGTGAAGCGGAATCACTTTACTTGGAGAGGCGGCGGGGTAATTCGCCCATGAGGCATAGTCGGGATTGGGTTGACCCCCGGTTTCGGTTGTGGAGGGTGCGTCTATTGTATCATTCGTCGGAACGGGGTCATGCCCGACATGGTTATTTCGCACCGTTTTCATATCTGTTACCACAGGACACTGCTGGATGCGGGGGGTTGTTAAACGACCCGTCACCTTTAGTTGATTCGGTACGCCTTACAACAAACAGCGTATCTTCAAATGATAGTACGACTCAAAAAAATAGCCACGGAGGGCGATACCGTACCGTAGCTATCATAGATTCTCCTAACCGTTCAGTGTAAGCTACTTGGTTCTTTTGTCTAGTATCAAGACAGCCACAAACGGAGAGTGTGATGGTATACGGCATTTTATCTTACCCTCCGTCACAGATAAAGAGGTGGCAATAAGAGCGTTTGATACATCCGTTACAGCAAGGCAAGAATGGTAGCAGTATCAGCAACGCCTTCATCCCACGCCTGTTGAAAGTGGGCAGGGTCGCTGGCGGCGCGGACAGTAGTGAGTTCGGGCAGGAATCGCTGTTGTTGAGCGTGGAGGAGAGTGCGGTTGGATGTTGCCCAAAATGCATGTGTCGCCCCCCACAAGCGAGCGGCTTCGTAAAAGTTGCCCTGTGCCGCGAACACGGCGGCAATACAAGCAATCGAAGAAGCAACACCAAACTCATCTTCCAGAATACGGCTTAGAGCCAATGCTTCCCGATGGTAGCGCAATGCTCCCTGACTATCCCCGATTCGCAAAGTCGTTACCCCCAGATATTCCAGAACGATGGCGAGTTTGGCGCGGTCCCCAAGGTCGCGGAAGATGGTTTGCGCCTCTTGTAACGCTACCAATGCTTGACCCCATTGCCCTTGAAAGAGCAAAGCACTCCCTAAGTTCAATTGGGTACTGGCAACCCCCCACCGATAATTGATACGGCGGCGGATGTCTAATGATTCACGGGCGTACTGCTCTGCCTGGCGATAGTCGCCTTTATGCAATGCCAATTCGCTCATATTATTGAGCGTAGCCGATAACCCTTGATAATCACTTAATTCCCGAAACAGAGCCAAACTTTCCAGATAATAGACCCCGGCACGATCCATCTCCCCCAATTTCAAGACCACAATACCCAAATTAGAAAGGGTCATTGCGGTACGGCTTTTATTACCGATTTCTCGTAAGAGCGTGAGGGCTTCAGTCAGATATTTCTTGGCGCGGGGCAGGTCATCCATCTGCCAGAGCAAACTACCCAGATTGTTCAATGTCCCCGCAATCTCATCAGGGTCTTCCGCTTGATGGGCATACACAAGGGCTTCCTGATACAATTCCTGTGCTTGATGCAGATGACTCTCATCCCAATAGACATTACCGAGATTCTTTAATGTCGAGGCGATGGCTTTTGGCTCTTGTAAGATGCGGCGCAAAGCCAATGCTTCACCAAGGCGATAACGGGCGCGTTCATAGTCCCCAAGCAAATATGCCAACACCCCGATCCCATGCAAAGCGCGGGCATAAACACTTTGCTCGTCAGTTGTGGCATTGGCAGGCAGAGGTATTTGCAACGCCTGATATAACCACTCATACCCCTCTCGCGCATGTCCGCGCAACTGCCAGAAATATGCCAATGCGCCTCCAATACGGAGCGCGGCAAGGGGTAAATCATTCATACTCCAGGACAGGAGTGCGCGTATGGTATCGTGTTCTGCTTCCAATTGCTCAAGCACAAGTGCTTGAGTGGTACTGTTCAATTGAGCGGTAAGCGGTTCAACCCAATTTTCATAATACTGTGTCTGTTGACGGCGTACCGCGATTATTTCATTGTTGGCTTCAATCCGGGCAACCGCATATTCACGGAGGGTTTCCAACATGGTAAAGCGAACCTGTTGGTCTTGCCCTTCTTTTTGATAAATTAAACTTTTATCCAAAAGGGTTGAAATCCCTGCGGGTACATCCAACGTTGGAATAAGGGATTCAATAGCTTCCACCCTTGCCCCTGCCGGAAAAATGCTCAGTCGCTCGAATATTTGTTGTTCCCCCTCGCTCAATAAATCGTAACTCCCAGAAATAGTCTCATGCAGGGTCTTCTGTCGGTCGCTGATATCTTCGGCGCGTCCGGGTAAAAGCGGGAGCCGTTGGTTCAGCCTTTGTAGCAAGGCTTTCGGGGCAAAAAGGCGACTACTTGCCGCCGCTAGTTCTAATGCAAGCGGCAACCCATCCAACCGCACACAGATTTCTGCTATCGCCTGTACGTTTTCCGGTGTCACCGCAAAATCGCCACGCACGGCGCGGGTACGTGCCACAAAGAGGGCAATGGCAGGTTCTTGAATGGCTCGTTCCGTGGTTAAAGGGGTCTGTAGGGCAGGCAATGGAAGCGGTGGAACAGCAATTTGATATTCACCATACAAATTCAGCACGGCACGGCTCGTCACGAGGATTTTTAGATGGAGAGCAACCGCCAATAATTCCCCGACTACCCCCGCCGCCTCCAACAAATGCTCATAATTATCCAAAATTAATAGAAGGCGATGGGTAGGAAGAAAAGATTTTAGCGTTTCAATCGGGGTACTTTGAGCATGAACCCGCAGTTGCAGTGCCTGAGCAATTGCGGAAGGAACGAGGGAAGGTTCGTTCAGTTGAGCAAGTGGTACGAAAACCACACCATCCGCAAAGATTGTTGCTACTTGTCGCCCGACTTCGATAGCCAGGCGACTTTTTCCTACCCCACCGGGACCAGTCAAGGTAAGTAAACGGGTATCATCACTACTTATTTGATGAACGATAGGATGAAGCAGTGCCTGTCGCCCTAAAAGCGGGGTACGGGGAACGGGTAGATTCGTCAGGGCTGTTTGACCGGTAGCAGGAGTAACGGCGAAGTGGGTAGTGGTGCCTCCTTCCAGATGGTTTAATGGAGGTTGCTTCCACTCTTCGGGTGTAATCAACCCTGTAGGAACCCCACTCAATTCCAATAACTCTACTACCTGGCTACGGGTATGAATGGCTTGCCATGTTGCGAGGGCTTTGACAATCTGTTTAATTTCAGGATGGGTAAGGCGCATTCCGTCCGATTCATTAAGTTTGTGGCTTAATACGCTCGGATTCAAGCCTAATATATGCGCCAATTGTTTTTGGCTATAGCCGGCAGCCCGGCGGTAGGCTTGAACTTGTTTGCGGAAAGATTCGCTCATGGGTTGGGGGTGTGAGTTAAGGATTTGCGACCTCTCTCACAGATATAAGCGAAGATAGGATAGATGATTATAACGCAAGATGAAGGGCGAGGGGAAGGGGTAAAAGTAGGGGAAGTTGTGAGCAAAAGGCTTCATCTTTTCTGATACGCATTCTGCCTCTATACTTACGCTTTGTGACCAACTATCACATTCTATGCTGACGAAAATCACGGTCAGCAACCCTGTAAGGAGGAGAACAATGAAGAAACTGTGGTTGGTTCTCATCGTGCTGGTAATGGCACTCGCCGCCTGTAACACGGCAGGAACGGGTGGCACCGGTGGTGATACCGGGGGGACAGATACAACAGGTACTACGGAGGGAACAGGCACCGAGGCGAGCACATTGCCCGATCTTGGTGGGCGTGAAGTCACCGTCGCGGTCGAAAACGCCTATATGCCCTTCAACTACATTGACCCCAACACCAACGAACCGGCAGGATGGGACTACGATGTTATCCGTGAACTGTGCAATCGGTTGAATTGTACGCCTGTCTTCCAGGAAGCCGCATGGGAAGGCATGATCCAGGCTATCGCCAATGGTGAATATGACATGGCGGCAGACGGGATTACCATCACCGAGGAACGCGCTGAAATCGTGGATTTCTCGAACGGGTATATTAATATCAACCAACGGATTTTGGTTCGTTCCGATGAAGAGCGCATTACGGGTGCAGACAGCCTCCGCAATGACACCACTCTGCGTGTCGGGACACAACCGGGTACGACCAACTACGAAACCGCCATTGAGCTCGTGGGTGAAGAACGCATTGATGGGTTTGAACAATTCCCCTTTGCGGTGCAAGCCCTCATCAATGGTGACGTAGATGCGGTCATCATGGACGAAACCGCCGGTCAGGGGTATGTCGGGGTAAATGCTGATGCCTTGAAACTGGTAGGCGACCCGCTTTCCAGCGACCAATTGGGCTTCATCTTCCCCAAAGGCAGTGACCTGGTAGACCCCTTCAACCAGGCACTTGCCGCCATGCAAGCCGACGGCACCCTCGAAAAATTCAACGCCGCCTACTTCTCCGACGCCTTCACGCTGGACGACTAATTTCATACCACCCTTGTCTGCCGATACAGTACATATCTGTATGTGATGTATCGGCAGACATAAGTTCATAAGGTAGGGCTGATGTCCATCGAGCTAGATCAGATGCGGGTCGTTGAAAAGGAACCAACGGCGCAAGAGCGGATTAGCGATTTTCCATGGTGGTTGGTGGGCATTTTTGGGGTGTTGCTCCTCATGGGCTACGTCATTGCCACCAACCCCGACTTCAATCGTTCCTTCCGCGTCATTATCCCCGGTATTCAACTCACCATTTATACAACTTTAGTTGCTTTCATCGCCGCCCTTGTGATTGGGCTTATTGCGGGATTGGGGCGGATTTCCCAAAATATCGTTCTCCGTAATATT
>CBKYSX010000145.1:0-8204 GCA_966690745.1 uncultured Ardenticatenales bacterium | reverse complement strand
CCTGATGGGTGAAGGTAATTTCATTGCCGGGGGTGTAAGGTTCGGGAAGTTCATACGCCATATATTGGGCAAAGCGGGAGACAAAAAACTCATTTTGGCGGGTACAAAGCGCATCATGGGTTGCCAGAAATTGGGGATACCGCCAGTCAAAAAGGTAGTCGGGGTAGAGGTCTATGTTAGGGGAAAAAACACCCCCATTCCACACTTGGGTCTGATTGTTGTACAAGCCTTGAACACTATGGATGCAAATGCCCGCTACCCCCAACAAAAGATAAATCGTCGCCACCCACACTTGCCAACGCCCCTGCATCTGTTGTTGCACTTCGCGCCATGTCAAAATCGTCAGCAGAATCAGCGCAGGCAATATATCGGTGAGTAAACGCGGACCGTAGGAATGCCCGCCCCACCATCGGGTGGCAGTCGTGGTAATGAATAAATGGAGAGCAAACCATATCAGGCAGAGCCATACCAACGGCTTTCTGCCTAATATTCCACCATAGCGGGCGGCAATGATGAACAACCATGCGAAGAAGGGGCTAAAAATAAACAAGCCGCGCCCCGGACTGAGCGTGGTCCCATAAAGTGCCGTCAAGAGCGGAACCCGTTGCGCGTGTACCGCCACACGCCCGCCAACACTGCCGTAATAGACAGGCAGGGGTTGCCCGTACTCCCACCATGAATGGGCGACAAAGAGCATAAGGAAGAACAATGCCGACCCCGCCGTTTTCAGGAATTCCGAACGGTGGCGCAATAACAAATAGGCAAAAACAAGGGCGATAAAAACAGCAGAAGTCGGTCGGCAAAAATAGGCGGCAAAGAGGCAAAAGCCAAGCCAATAGGGATGCAAAGTCCGGCTTTTGCCCGTTTCATAGCGGACGATGAGCAAGAGGGCAAAGGAGGTGAACAGCACCACAAAGCCCATATTCCATAAGGCTGTTCCTACCGTACTGGTTAAGGTACTACCCAACACGGATACGCAGGTAATCACAAAGGCGGAAAGGGTATCAAGATAAGATTCCGCTATTTTGAACACCACCCCGAAAATCAACGCAGATAACAAGGCAGAGAGTACCCGTTGCACCGCAAAAACATCGGCGGGCAGTTGCATATCTTTGCCGAACCACTGTGCCACTTGCACAAAGGGCAGGGAAAAAACAGAAGGACCCATCGGCAAATAGTAATAGTAATGTTCCCCCTGCCTCACCACCATGCCATCCCGCCCGTAGATATCCAACGGAGGTTGCGCGGTATCTTTATAAGCATCCATTTTAACGGTCTGATGTTCCAGAATCGCCTGTGACACCAACAGACTGAGATAGGGGTCAGAGTTGGCAAATTTGTTGACCGAAAAGTAGGTGATGAGAAAGACAAATGCCATGCCTGTCAACGGCAACAACCACCGACGTAGCGGCAAGGGCAACGCTATCCATAAGGTATGGGTGAAAGAAGCGGTCATGGGGTTACACCCCCATGAGCCGATTGACGGTGCGGAGGATACTGTTCGGGTCGCGCCCGATGACAAGATGATGCCAGTGGGAGTGATTCAGACAGCGTTCGATCAGTGCAAGGGTGCGTTCCCATCCCGCAGGGGTGTCATAAAAAATACTGTTGTGGATCGCGGCGGTCATGACTTCTTCTGAACTGGCGGGCATGAGAAGGGTTTGCGCGGTATTGGCGCGGGAGAGCAAACAGAGTTCGATGTCCGTCGGGCGAAAGGGCTGGTCATAGACCAATGCCGGGTCTAATTTCCGTAAATCCAGTGTAAATTTGACCTCATCCCGCACCTGTTCGGTGGTTAGGAGCGATTGAAGTGCCGGAAATTCGGGAACCATATCCCGCCGTAATTTGGCTTTGCCCACCGGGAAGCCGAGCAATTCAATCGCCTCCGTATCGGGCGACACATAAATCTGGCTATCTGATAAGAGTTGATACCCCGCCAACACCAGACGGAGGGCGGTGGTGGATTTGCCCGTGTTATGGGGAGCCATCAACAAAAGTATTTTATCGTTGCGGATTAGTCCGGTGCAGTGCATCATGGCAAAGCCGCACCCGAAGAGTAGATTGGTGAAAATCGTGTTGAGCAGATGCCGGCTAATGAGGTCGGGACGTTCCGCCAACGATGGTTCAAGGATGGCTATTGCCGTGCCCTTGATGGTTTCAATATGGCAATGTCCCCACGCGCCCAACTGTATTGAAAGCCATTCGCCATCTCCGGTATACCGGGCTATCGCCGATAAATTTTCGGGGGGTGTCCTCGAAGGTTGGGGTGATTCGCGCACGACGAATTGAATCGTAAGTAGCGGATGAGGGGTCGCGGGAGCAGAGGTAAAAAGGGGGAGCGAGTGGTCAAGGGCGGTTAAGGCGATTGGATGATTGCTTGTCAATCGGGCGGGTCGCCCAAACAGGGCGAAGGTACGTTCGTAACGGGGCGTATTCTCCCGTCTGCCCCAAAAATCTTCTAAATGGGGTGACTGTTCCTCAAAATGGCTCTGAAAGTCGGCACTTACCCCATTCATTCCATAGTTCCTTCGTGTAGCGAATTATTCTTTAGAATCGGACGCAACCAGAACCCATAAAGCAGTAAGCCGCCCCCCGCCAACACCCATCCCCCGACCCCAAAGATGAGTACCACATCATTTAAGGTTGCCATACCCTGAGCCAACAGCAGGCTTTGCACCCCCGCCACGAGTGCCAACCACAGGACAAAGGGCAACGGGCGGGTGGCGAGAAAGAGATTCAGCCAGATGCCGACCACGCCATACCCGACCATTGCCACCCCCATGCCGCCCAACAATTGCGCGGCGAGGGGATAATTCCCGCCGAGTACAAGTTCGACAAGGGGAACCCCATACGTGAAGTAAAGGATCGTAAGCACAATGGTAGGCGCGGTAATCAAGACAGTTGCCCGTACCAGCAGATTGTCAGGGAGTTGCCCGTTGGTGGTCAGGGCAACAAGGCGGGGGTAAAGAATAACCAACACCGCCCCCGGCAGAACTGCCAGTATCCGCCGGAACACCACCGCCGCCGCGTAATTCCCCGCCATATCGGGCGCGAAGGTGCGGTTGACCCAGATGACATCGCTATTCAGCAGGCTCATATAGGCGGTATAGGCAATCAACGCCCACAGCGATAATTGCCACCCTTCCCAAACGAGATGGCGGGGGAGGGAAAGCGTACGACCCCATACCCGTTTCCCTAACCAGACAACCCCTACCAGTAGAGATAGCCCCGTTGCTACCGACATTGCTGTAATGCCGCCCAACGCTCCCCCGTTCCATGCCCCTACGAATAGCACCGCCAATCCCAATCGCCCGATAGCGAACGCGGCGCGGGTCCAGCCAAAAGGCAGAAATTGTTGTTGCCCCTGCAACATCCCGAACACTACAGGGCGCACCAATGCCAATACCAGCATGAAGGCACTAATGGCGATGGCGGGCGCGGGGACATTCATCCCTGCCGCAATCGGGTCCCGCAACAGCCACACTATCCCTGTCATCCCTATCCCTATGACCATTCCCTGCGACATATACAGACGAAACACCCCGCGTATCTTTTCCGCATCACCATCCGTGGCGCGAAACCCTGCAACATATTTGGCGACAACGGGTTGCAGGACGGCACACGCGGTAATCACAATCAGCAAAGCGGCGTTAATGGTTTGGACAATCGCAAAGTCGCCCGGTGCCAGCACCCGCCCCAGATAAATGTGAAAGCCATAATCCACGCCATTGGTGAACAAATCAATGGCGAACAAAAATAGGGTTTGCCACGCAATGGGTGTGATTCTGGCAAGCGTCCCAAATTGAGGTGACATTGTGTTATCTATAGACAAAGGGGTACAAATTTAATACAAACGAAAACCCACCCCCTGACCCCCTCCCAAGAGGGGGAAACTATTTTTGGTTTCGGTTCAATATTCATTGGTAAGTTATGTTTCTAGTTGAGCCGGTTAAAAAGCGAGGCACTCTTTTTAAGAGCTTTCAAGCGGCGGTACCGCTCTACCGAAAAATAGAGCGTGTCTACTCCGGCGCGGGCATATTGACCGAACGCCCGTACCAGATGGCGGGCGGCAGTAATAGGGGAGCGCGAGCCATACTTGCGTTGCAGAAAATCACTGCCCGGAAAAAAATAACCTCCGATTTCCAATAGGCGAATCGGGCGCAGGATGAACGCCCCGTTGGTAATCAACATCAAATCCCAGAAACGGTTGGGCGGCTCTCCCATGTGCGTGGCAACTTCACGCTCCGCCACTTTTTGCATTGCTTTGCGGGTAACAATACCGGGACCACGGACGGGCAGGGCATCCAACACCCACGCGGGAACAGGGGTATCTAATAATGAGGCGCAGACGCGAAGCACCGACCCCATCGTATCCACCGCACCCCATTCAGTTGCCAGTTGAACCACCAAATTCCATTCCATTTGCTCGCCATATTGTTTGATGGCTTCGGCAATATCCACAAAATACATTACCATGCCGTCCGCCAGAATAATCCGCGCCAGATCGGGGCGGGTGATGACGCTGGGCAGATAGAGGGCATGTTTAACAAGATGCAATGCCAGACACAATATCAAATCGGGGGGCGATAGGTCGTTTACGGGTTCGCCCAGCAATTCGCCGGGGGTGGTACGGTCTAAAATTCCATCATAATCTACGGTGAGGAGGGTCAGCGGGTGGTCTAATGCCCAATGGGTTTCAAACCAGACCACCAGATCGGGCGTACAGCGTTGCTGATGCAGATGATGCCGTTCGTAATAACGGTCATCCATCAAATTATCCCAATAGGGACCAACCCCCATCTGTTCCTGAATCGCCAGACTGCGCCCGACTTCATTGCGCCGTACCAGAATATCAATATCACCGCCGGGGCGCATCGCCGCATTGCCATAGATGTTGATGGAAACCGACAACCCCTTCAGCACCACCGTTTCCATACCCTGCTCTGCGGCTGAGCGCAAATAGGGACGCAAGTAGTCACTCAAAAGTGTGGCATGGTTGGCGATTTTGTCTACATCCGTTTGCAGGAAAGTGCGGGCTTCCTCCGGTAGTACATCCAATTGGTTGCGGCGCGTTAGCAGGGTATGGAGCAGGGTCTGCATCCGGTTGGCTTTGCCGACCTTAACCACGCGGCTCCAATCCAACCCGTCAGAGGGCAGTGGTATATCTGTTTTGCGCCACGTTCGCGCACACTCCCACAGAAATTGTTCTTCGGGGGTCAACATAGGGTTGTTTCTCGTTTCTCAATTCCCGGTTCCCGCCCTAAAGGGACAGGGCTAAAAGCATGTGCCTGGGGACAGATTCATTTTTGCGCTTCCCCGTCCTAAAGGGAGTTAAAAAAATAACCGCTTAAGTAGCAACGGCGGGCGCCCACAAAGGTACGCCCTACAGATGACGCGATTTAATTCTTAACTTCCTTTAGGTTGGAGCAGGGTTTCATTGCTACGAACGACCTCTTCTACCACTTTGTCGTTTCTGCTTTCCGTGTCCTGTGTCCCGCAACTATCCCCGCAAACGGGGTTCGACCTGCCGTTCAAGCGCATAGGCAACCATCGCTAGACTTAACACCGACAGGCTAATCATCGCGCCGGTGGGCAGAACCCACCATTGCCATGCATCGCTTAAAAAGACACCGCTTGCCTGCGCGAAATAGAGCATCGTTCCCCAGCTTTTGGCGGAAGGGTCGCCCAAGCCCAGAAAACTAAGACTGGCTTCGGCGACGATCGAAGTTCCCGCAATCATCACAAATTGTACCAACGCCAGCGCACGAACCGATGGCAAAATATGGCGTACCAGAATCCCCACATCATGGCTCCCGATGGCGCGGGCGGCTTCGACATACAGTTCCCGCGATACCGCCAGAACCCGTGAGCGCACCAATCGCGCCGGGGTTGCCCATGAAACCAATGCCAGCACTAGAATCACGTTGCGTTGGCTTGCGCCCAGATAAGCACTCAGCAAAATCACCAACGGCAGGAAGGGCAAAACCAACGTTAAATCCACCAGTCGCAATAAAATAATACTGAGCCAATTGGAAGAATATCCTGTCAGCAACCCGACCCCGGTTCCAATCAAGACCGAAAGCAGACTTACGGTTAATCCTGTAAAAAGTGAGATGCGGGTTCCCCAGAGCAGTTCACTCAACAAGTCCTGCCCGATGTCGTTGGTCCCCAATCGAAATTCATCATTTGGTTTAAGCAAGGGTCGCCCGACCCGTTCAGTGGGGTCATAGGGGGCGACGACTTGCGGAAAGAGGGCAAAAAAAAGCAAAATTGCTAAAATCATTGCCCCCGCCAGCCCGATGACCCGATAAAGGCGGGACGAGAGGCGTGGTTTGGGCGGGGAGGTTCCTGTCAATTGCGTTGTAGAGAGCGGTTTGGTCATAAATCGCTCTCGCGGATACGCGGGTCAAGGCGGGTGTAAAGCCAATCAGTGAGCAGGTTGATGGTCAGTACCCCGACTGTAAAGAGTAGAAAACCTCCTTGAAGCAACGGGTAATCCCGACTTTTGACCGCTTCAAACATCATTCCGCCCAGCCCGCGGTAATTGAAAACGGTTTCAATCAACAACACCCCACCCAGCAATTGTCCTATATCCAGTGCGACCACCGTCACCACCGGCAAAATCGCATTGGCGAGGGCATGGCGAAAAAGAATCACTTTCTCGCTCAGTCCTTTTGCCCGCGCCGTGCGAATATAATCAATGCCGACTTCGCCCAGCATGGCAGAACGGGTAATCGCAAAGACCGTGGGGATGTAGGCAAGTGTCAGTACCGTTACAGGCAGGATGGCATGGCGCACTACATCCACTACCCCTTCTATCCCCGACGGACGCGGAAAGGAGTAAGAATCGCCCACAGGCAGAAGTTGCCATTGAATGGCAACCACGGGAATCAGAATCATTGCCAGCCAGAAGGCAGGGATGGAACGTAGCAGGAAAAACAGCCCCAGTAAGCCGAGATCGCGGAGTGTGCCGTGCTGCCACGCCGACCATGCCCCCAACAAAACCCCGCCGATGGTCGCAATCGTTAAACTGCTTGTGACCAGTAAAAAGGTCCAACCGAACCGTTCCATCAAAATATCGGTCACTGACCGTCCGCCACTATAGCGGTAAGATTCGCCCAAATCTCCGCGTACCAGATTGCCGAGATAGATGGCATATTGTTGGTGAAGCGGTTTGGTCAGACCGTATTGCTCGCGCAGGGCATTGATGCGCTCCTCCCCCAATTGCACCACCGAAATCCCGGCAATCAGCGCAATCGGGTCCCCTGGCATGAGACGAGGCAGGAAAAAATTGAGCGTAATTGCCAGAAATAAGGTAATTCCATATTCCAGCAGACGGCGCGGCACTCGCCCCAATGACCATGCTGGTTTAGCACCCATTGCACAACTCTTGTAGCCGTTCGCCCAATACGGAAAAATTGGAATCCCAAAAGTGACGTACCGGAGAATCGGGCGGGAAGGGAGTGTGTGCCATACGATATGCAACCGGAATCAGCCACAACAACAGAATCGTGTCGGCGTATCGTTGGCGACGGGCACGTTCGGTGGGCGAGGGAAGTTGTCCGCCCAGTCGCGCCCGTTCCGCCCAATAATAATCCAGCGCGGCGGCGCGGTGTATGGCACGGTGGCTCCGATAGGGCTGGCAAAACATATACGCCAGATCCATTTCACCCATCCCCCAACTGACCATCTCCCAATCCACTAACAGCACATGGGGTTCGTCAAGGTTGTGGGGCAAGCCGAGGTTGGGCGGGTACACATCCCCATGCAGAAGGGTGGGCGGCATAGAGGCTATCGTTTCAATTTCCCGCAACGTTCGTTCCATCAAAGCCGGAAAGAGGGGGGCGGACGACCATATACCCATCTGCATTAGTGTTTCGACCATGCCGGGCAATTCCGCCGCCATCGCCAGCACCCGTTCTTCATGGCGCGGAAATAACCATCCCTCCGTTCGTACAGCGTCTACCACTGATGCCCCCCGCGTATGGAGATGGGCATACGTCCGCAGAATGGGCCGCATTTCCGCTTCTGTCCAACAATGTGTAGGCGGCGGAAAACGATAGTGATCTGAAACATCTTCGGTAATCAACAGGAAATCGTCGCTATCGGGACATTGCCCCGTGTAATAAAGATGGGCGCGGGGCAGTTCTAACGCGGGAACGATTCTTGAATAACAATGAACCTCCCGCACATGCCCGTAGGGG
>CBKYSX010000144.1:0-8230 GCA_966690745.1 uncultured Ardenticatenales bacterium | reverse complement strand
TGTGATCCGAGCCGACCGGCTTTGATCGGAACGGGGGGCCTTGCGCCCCCCGTTGGCGTGTCAACCAGACTCCTAATGGTAGAGCAATGGCAATGGCAATGACCAACGTAATCACCGTCAATTGCAGATGTTCTATGAAGAGGGGAAAGAGAACTTCGGGGTTTTCGAGGAGGTAGTCCATAGCGAGAGGAGAGCCGAGAGAGGAGAAGAGAGAAGCAAATGCCGTTTCTCCTTACCTCTGCCTCGGCTATGCCGCCATAAATTCCAGTCTTGCCGCATCACGGATACGGTCATAGTTGAGTTGCCCCACCACCTGACCTTTGTTGTCCACGACTGCCAATCGTCGCCGCCCATTTTTGAGCATCCGGGAAAGGGCATTACGGAGGTTATCGTCGCGGGCAATCTGTTCGGTGGGCGAGTCGCCTGCGGTGAGTGGCTCCATTGCCTGCTCGGCACGGAGCAACCCAAGGGTGCGAAAAATATCATCAGCCCCCACCAATTGCGCGACAAAGTCGTTGGCGGGTTGCGTTACAATTTCAAGCGGGGAAGCAAATTGCACCATCTTGCCATCTTTCATTACCAAAATGCGATCCGCCAATAAAAGTGCCTCTTCAACATCATGGGTAACAAACAAAATAGTCTTCTTCAATCGTTGTTGAATATCCCTTAATTCCCCTTGCAGACGGGCACGGGTAATCGCATCAATGGCACCAAAAGGTTCATCCATCAACAAAATGCGGGGGTCTGCCGCCAATGCACGGGCAATGCCCACCCGTTGCTGTTCCCCGCCCGATAGTTGGTTGGGGTAGCGGGTGCGGTACTCAACGGGCAATCCTACAAGGGTCAACAATTCATCTATACGCGGCTCAATTCTGGCGTTTTCCCATTTGAGCAAGCGCGGCACAGTGGCAATGTTGTCGGCAATGGTCATATGGGGGAACAGCCCGGTTGCCTGAATCACATACCCGATTCTGCGGCGCAGTTCAGTGGCGGAAATATCGTGTATCTCGGTTCCCTCTACAAAAATCTGCCCCTCGCTGGTTTCGTGCAAGCGATTGACCATTTTGAGCAAGGTGGTTTTGCCACAGCCCGATGGTCCCAACAGCACGATAAATTCCCCCTCCGCCACCGATAAGGATACACGGTCTACGGCGGGGCGGCTGGCATTGGGGTAATGTTTGCTTACATCCCGAATTTCAATGGCTGGCATGGAACACCTTTACGGGACGCGGGACGCAGAAACGGCAGATTCACCACAGAGAGCACAGAGGACACAAAGAACGACAAAAGATTTCTATGCTTTTTTGCCGTTCTTTGTGTTCTCTGTGCCTCTTCGTGTTCTTTGTGGTTTCTGTAATCCGTAGTCGTTTCTGCGTCCTGCGTCCCGCGTTCTGTCTTATTCGATTAGCCCTTGCTCGGTCAGGAATTGGCGGGCAACGGCTTCCGGCTCCATCCCGTCAGGACCATCCACCATCCAGTTCAAATCTGCCATGACCTGATCGGTGAGAAGCGGAGCCAACGGATTGAGGATTTCGGGAATGTCGGGCGCGGCTTCCAGCGTTGCCTGACGTACGACGGGTGCGACTTGATAGGGGGGCCACAGACCCTGGTCGTCTTCCAGCACGACCAAATCGTAGCCGCCGATTTGACCGTCAGTGCCGTAAGCGACCACCACATCAATATCACCGTCCAACAATGCCTGATAACGCAAGCCGGAATCTACCTGTACTTCTTCGGCAAATGCCATTTCACCATAGGTGCTGAACAACCCCGGCAAGCCATCATCTCGTTCGTAAAATTCGGGTGCACCGCCGATTCGCAATTGGGGTGCGAGTTCGACCAATTGGCTGACACGGGTCAAGCCCAGCCGTTCCGACGTTTCCTGGGTGACGGCAAGTGCCTGCGTATTGTTAAAGGGGGCGGCATCGAGCCATGTAATCTGAAATTGGTTTTCGTATTCTGCTTTGACCGTGTTGTAAATTTCAACGCGGTCACTCATTGGCTCCATTTGCAGGATTGCCAGCAAGCCGGTGGAGGTATATTCAGGGTAGAGGTCTACTTCCCCGTTTCGCATTGCTTCGGTGATAATCGCTTCCGACCCCAAGCCAATTTTGCGTTCAACGGTATACCCGTGATCTTCCAACAAGAGCGAGTACATTTCGCCCAGAATAAAGGCTTCAGTGAACCCTTTGGAGGCAACGACAATCGTGCCATGCTCATGTCCGCCTTCGCCTTCCGTCCCGCCTGTTTCGGTGGGTGCGGCATTACACGCCACCATACCTGTTACCAACAGCAACAACATCACAAAGCCCAACAACCGGTTGATTTTCATTTCTTCCTCTCTTCTTGTGAGGGGATTCCCCTCGTGGCAACGACGCTTACTGTGGCACACTCAGCCGTTTCTGAATCGCTGATAGCACCAATTCTGATGTTAATGCGAGTAAGGCGATGGGAATCGCCCCGACCAACATGACATAAGGACGATTAACCGCAAAACCTCGCAGGATAAAGTCGCCTAACCCTCCGGCACTGATATATGCCGCCAGCGATGCGCTGGAAATCACTTCAACCGTGGCAGTGCGAATCCCCGTCATAATCACGGGCATTGCCAACGGGAATTCGATCTGGCGCAGAATCTGCCATGAATCCATCCCCATCCCCCGCGCCGATTCAATCACCGCTTTGCTTACGCCGCGAAATGCCGCATAGCTGTTAATCAAAATCGGAGGGCACGCCAGCACGGTTAATGCCAGCAACGCCGACCCCGCTCCTAATCCCAGATAGGGATAGACAAGAAACAAAATGGCAAGACTTGGCACAACGCGCAAAGTATTGACCACATTTAACACGACATCGGCAATATGAAGATTCCGCGCCAGCCAGATGGCTAAAGGGATACAAATCAGCAATGCCGCCCCCAGCGCAATCCCGCTCAACTGTAAATGGATGCCCAGGGCTTGCCGGAAGCGGTCTTGATTTTCAAGGGCATACATCCACGTCTCTTGCAGTAACTCCATTTGCACATTCCAAATTGCAGGCGGGTATATGATTCTGGCAGGTGCCGAACGATCCTCGCGTTACGTCCAATCCATAACCCTAATCAAGGTCGAACCTATTGCAGTTACCTCTATCACCCCGAACATTCATTCTATTTTATCGGGATTTGCCCATATATGCTATTAAAACATTTTACAACGACATCTTATTACACGTATCAATGCCACCCATGAGCGTACCACAGTTGTCAACCGTAAGACAAATTTTGGTGCGCTTATTGCGATAATATGCACTAGGTGTCAAACTGTTTATCAACTAAAGGTAAAACACAATTTTCGGTTTGATGTCATCGTAAATCTACCTTTTGTTCATTCTATCGTAAATCTACCTTTTGTTCATTCTATGGTATACTTACGACTACTTTTAACGATCCGAAACGGGGGGTATCCGCCCCCCGCTTTTTTTGTCTATTGCCCCTGTCTCCGCCACTCCCGCACTTTATCATGTGACGGAGCAGTAAAGAACCGATATGTCCGAGTTATTAACCGAAATCCAACAACGGCGCACCTTCGCTATTATTTCCCACCCCGACGCGGGGAAAACTACCCTGACCGAAAAACTTCTGCTGTACGGGGGCGCGGTACAAACCGCCGGGCAAGTTCGCGCCCGCAAAAACCAGCGCAAAGCTACTTCTGACTGGATGAAAATGGAGCAGGAACGCGGCATTAGTATTACTTCAACCGTGTTACAGTTCCCTTACAAAGAATACACGATTAACCTGTTGGACACCCCCGGTCACCAGGATTTCTCCGAAGATACCTACCGCACCCTGACAGCGGCGGATAGTGCGGTGATGGTGATTGATGCGGCAAAAGGGATTGAGAGCCAGACCCGCAAACTCTTTGAAGTGACGCACGATAGGGGAATTCCGGTTTTCACCTTTATTAATAAGATGGACCGCCCCGCCAACGAACCTCTGGATTTGCTGGACGAAATCGAGCGGGTGCTGGGGTTAACTGCCGTCCCCATGAATTGGCCCATCGGCGATGGTGAGAATTTCAAGGGGGTCTACGAACGGGCAACCCACAAGGTGTACCTATATGCGCGTACTGCACACGGCGCGAAAGCGGCAGAGCAGACGATTTATGATGTTAATGATCCTGAACTGAAGTCAATTATCGGTGACATCCTTTATGCCAAATTGATGGAAGATGTCGAGTTATTGGACGGGGTATTGCCCCCCTTTGATGAGGAAGCATTGCACAACGCCCAAATTACGCCCACCTTCTTCGGTTCGGCGTTAACCAACTTCGGGGTGCAACTCTTCTTTGATAACTTTGTAAACCTTGCCCCCCAGCCAAGTGCACGGAAAACGGTCAACGGGCGCGGCTTTGTGGAGGCACACGCCGATGCTTTTTCGGGCTTCATCTTCAAGATTCAATCCAACATGAACCCGCAACATCGGGACAGTATTGCATTCCTCCGAATCTGCTCCGGCAAGTTTGAGCGTTCAATGATGGTAAAGCATCCTCGCGAAGGCAAAGAAATTCGCCTTAGCAGTAGCCATCGCCTCTTTGCCGCCGAACGGGAAACCGTGGAAGAAGCGTTCCCCGGCGATGTCGTGGGGTTGATCTCATCGGGTCAATTTGCCATCGGGGATACCCTTTGTACGGGAGAAACCGTGGAATTTGAACCGTTGCCCCGTTTCCAACCGGAACATTTTGGTCGTCTGATTCATACCGACACTAACCGCTACAAGCAGTTTTGGAAGGGGTTGGGGCAGATGGAAAAAGAGGGGGCGATTCAGGTTTTTTATCAACCGGGCATGAGTACCCGCGAACCGATTCTGGCGGCGGTGGGGGAATTGCAGTTTGATGTGGTGCAATTCCGCCTCGAAAGTGAATACAACACGGAAACGCGGCTGGAACGGCTTCCGTATAGTGTGGCGCGATGGGTAGATGCTCCCGCCGAGGTGGTGGCAAAATTGCCGTGGAGCCAAAACGCGATGCGCCTTGAAGATGCTGCCGGACATACCATCGCTCTCTTCCGCACCGAATGGATGTTTAACTCCTTCCGCGATATGTACGCCAAGGACATCCCTTTCCGTTCGATTCGGGATTTAGAATTGGTGGTCGCGGCGGAGTAGAGGTTTGTGAGGTTGAAACCTCACGCTGATACAGGAAGTCGGCTCAAGCCGACTAACGACAATTTCAACAGCCTGCTTAAGCAGGCTTGCCATACCAGTATGAGGTTTCAACCTCATGGGAGCAGGAATTTCATGCCAACTGAAAAAGAAAAAATGCTGGCGGGTGAACTTTATGATGCTTCCGATGCCGAATTGTCGGCAGAACGCCTTCGCGCCCGCCACCTGCTCAAAGCACTCAATAACTGTCCTCCCGATGATGGGGTAATGTATCAGCGCGTCTTGACGCAACTTATCGGGGAACTCGGCGCGGGGACGTATATTCAGCCGCCTTTCTACTGTGATTACGGTGGCAATATTATTCTGGGTCAGGGTGTTTTCATGAATTTCAACTGCATCATTTTGGACTGTAACATCGTGCGGGTCGGCGACAATACGATGATGGGTCCGAATGTGCAGATTTATGCCGCCACCCATCCGATTCTCGCCGCCGAACGGATTAAAGGACCGGAATTGGGCTATCCCATCACTATCGGCAAAAATGTTTGGATTGGTGGCGGGGCAATTATCGGACCGGGCGTGACGATTGGCGACAATACCACCATCGGCGCGGGGAGCGTGGTCACGAAAGACATTCCTGCGAACGTCTTTGCGGCGGGGAACCCCTGTCGGGTGATTCGGGAATTGGGGTAAGGAACCTGTAACAGCAAGAGACTGTTACAGTGTTGTTATGATTTGTCGCACTTTTGTCCTATTATGTAAGGTATAGATAAAGACAAAGGTAAAGAGGCGTAACATGAGTGACGCACGACGAAAATTACTCGAAAACCATTACCACGTTATCAGTGGATTGCTACGCGGTGGGATTAAGCGCGGCGGTAGTGCCGCCGGAGCCAATGACCGTGTAGGTGCATCGCTGAACATCCAATGGGAAGCCCAGCGCAATATCCTGAAACGGGTTTTATCTGAATCGGGCGACCCTGTAGATACCCTGATTGAATGGCGCGAACGCACCGAAGGCTTCCGCGACAAATACCCCGAACGGGCAGGGTGGACCGACCGTGAAGGCACCGAATGGGTGGTGGACGATGTGTTAAACGCAATAGATAAGCTCTTGGAAGAAATCGAAGCGATGGAAGATTCCGAGATGTTTGAGGATTACGATGAAGCTGAATCCTAAAGAACGCAGTGCCATTACAGGCGCAGACGGGCATGTGATTCGGGAAGTGGTGGGGATTCCCACCATGAACCTCGCCAAATACAGCGTGGCGCATGTGGTGGCTCCCGCCGGATCGCAGGGCGAAACTCGCACCAATCAATTTGATGAAGTCGTGATTGTGATCCGGGGACAAGGCTTTGCGCGGCGCGACTATGTGCGGGACGAATTGGGACCCGAAGATGTGTTGCTGTTGCCCGCCGGAACCCGCTACGCGATTGATGCCGCCCCCGACAGAGACCTTGAATTCTGGGCAATTTGTGTTCCCGCCTTCCGACCCGAATGGGCGAATGTTGGCACCAAAAAGATGGATTGGCGCGATTACCAAGTCCCCAAAGGGGCAGACCGCCTTCGGGAAGTACAAGAGCGCAACGAAAAAAATCAACAGTAGGGTAGATTGCAGAACGGATAAAGGAGAGTGGTATGCCACTCTCTTTTTTTGTTGTGGTCAGACGTTTTTATTTGTCTATAATGGGATATACATTAGAATAAAATAAGCCTGAGTGTATTATGAAATGGAGACACGATGATGATGCGTCAACTTACATTTCTTATTATTTTAGTGGGTATGCTCATCGGTCTAGCATCGCTTCCCGCTACAGCAAAAGAATCTGTAGTTATAAACCCTTTAGAGTCGAACTTGGGACAGATTGAATTAGTAACACGCGCCGCCTATAGAAAACTCCATTCGGTAGATAGAGGAGACATTAGCCGTTTGGGTAATGTTATGATGACTAACAGTGTTACAGTAAAAATAGGATCGCCACCATTTGAAATTACGAATATGATTTACTTACAATACCTTTTTTCGATTGGGTGTACTCAATATGTCGAATGTAACCTTAGAGATTACGACCTCTCCTCAGAAGGGGAGTATATCTTCATGGCAATTGCGCGGCGCGTGGGGAAATTTGAATATTTACCACTCCTTGTTCGCCATGGAGTAGAGGGGGGTACTGAACTACGGCTTGAACTCACCACAGATGATTCAGTTTTGGAAATTGCCGCCAGTGGAAATGGTGAGGTGGTGGCATGGGTAAATAGAAAGCAGAATAATCCTACCGAAGAGATTTATTGGTACGAACAGGACGCGCCCATCTTAGTCACAAAGGGATATGATGGGTCGCCTGCGAATGGACATTCAGGAAACCCCTCTCTCTCAACAGATGGGCACCTTATCGTGTTTTACTCATGGGCAAATAATTTGGTGCCGAATGATAACGGTGGTCGGGATGTATTTTTGTATCATCGTGCTACCAATAAAATCCACCGTATTTCGATAGGAATGAACGGGGTTTCTCCCAACGGGGATAGTTATGAACCCTTTATAGACCCGACCGGACGGTATGTTGCTTTTGTATCGGAAGCGAGTAATTTGGTTCCAAATGATACCAACGGTCACGCAGACATTTTTCTCTACGACCATATAACTACCGAGATTCGTCGCGTTTCCCTGGCAAGTGACGGAAGTGAAGCCAATGGTGCCTCCATTCAACCTTCGATTGCTGACCATGGCAAAGCGATTGCCTTCATCTCTTCCGCAACGAATCTTGTCAATAACGATACCAATAATGCCAATGATGTTTTTGTTCATTATCCCTTGACGAACCAAACTCGCCGCGCTTCGGTTTCAACGACAGGTGTAGAAGGCGATGGAGCAACTTATTCCGCCCAAATTAGTGCCGATGGAGGCTACGTTTTATTCAATACGGTGGCATCGTTGGAAGAAGGGGACACAGGTGGACATGACCTTTATGTGAATGCTCCATCTAGGCATACCTACCGCGTCAATTATGAACCCCTGTCTATTACACCGGATAGTAGCTCAGGATTAATCCAAAATGCCCTGTCATTCGATAGTCGTTATATCATTT
>CBKYSX010000143.1:0-8235 GCA_966690745.1 uncultured Ardenticatenales bacterium | reverse complement strand
GCGATTACAATTTTTCTAACCGCGCAAAACTTGCCAGCAGTTTTTTCGGCTTCTCACCGGGGAAAATCACAACCACTTCTTCGTCTCCCCCGCTTGGCGTACTGGTGAGAACGACCCCATCTCCGAATTTGGCGTGGCGTACCTTGTCGCCCGCTTTGAAGTTGGTGGCGGCTTTTGGGGCAGTGCTGTTGACGACTGTGCGCGAGGGGCGGCTGATAGGCGTGTTGGTCGGGCGGCGGGGCGGCTCGTTGTAGCGGCGTTCCCCGGCAGGGCGCAAACTGCGTTCGCCCGATACTTCAATCAGTTCGCGGGGCAATTCGCGCAAGAAGGGGCTTGGCACGGAAACATCCACACTACCCCATAGCGTTCGGCGGAAGGTATAAAGCAGATAAAGACGTTGTTTGGCACGGGTAATGCCCACATACGCCAGCCGCCGTTCTTCCTCCATCTGTTCGGGGCTTTCCTGTGAGCGACTGTGCGGTAACACCCCATCATTCATGCCTACCAGAAAGACAACCGGAAATTCCAATCCTTTGGCGGTGTGCAGGGTCATCAGGGTGACAGCATCCCGTTCGTCGTCGGGCAGGCTGTCGGCATCGCTAACCAATGCCGCCCCTTCCAGAAATTCAGGCAAGGCGGCTTTGGCAGTCAGGTTTTCAAATTGGGCGGCAACGTTTTGTAATTCGACTACGTTCTCCCAGCGTTCCTCCCCCTCTTTCGTCCCATCTTCTAAATAGGAACGGTAGTCGGTACGGGTGACGATTTCACCAATCAACCCCGGCAGGTTGGTACTTTCCAACATTCCCAGCCATTCATCAAACATCCGGCGAAAAGCAATCAGGGCGTTTTTGGCGCGGGCATTAAACGGGGCAGGCACCGCCGGGAGAAAAAGCGAGGTTTCCTGATTGCTTCCTTCGACTTCCCCTTCTAATAATTGCAACGCCGAGAACGCCGGAATCCCCAAATCCTCCGCCCATTGCATCAGTTGTTGGACGGTGGTATTGCCGATACTGCGGGTAGGAACATTGATAATCCGATCCAGTGAAATGGAATCAAAGGGGTTATGAATCAGACGCAGATAAGCAAGAATATCTTTGACCTCGCGCCGTTCATAGAAACGTGTACCGCCGACCAGCACGTAGGGCATGGTGCTTTTAACGAATGCCTCTTCCAATGCCCGCGATTGGGCATTGGTGCGGTACATGACGGAGACATCTTTATAGCGGATGCCTTCGCGGTTCATCAGGCGGCGGATTTCGCGGGTGATGTACTGGGCTTCTTCGTTTTCATCATACGCCTCGAACAGCACAATCGGGGTTCCCGTCCCCAATTCACTCCACAGTCCTTTATCTTTACGGTTGCGGTTGCGCCGGATTAATGCCGAAGCCGCATCCAGAATGGTCTGGGTGGAACGGTAATTCTGTTCAAGGGCGATGACCAGACGGGTGGGAAAATCCTCTTCAAAACGGAGAATGTTGCGGTAATCCGCACCGCGCCACGCATAAATGCTCTGGTCAATATCCCCAACGACAAAGACATTTTGATGTGCCTGCCCTAATAACCGCACCAATTCATATTGAACGAGGTTGGTATCTTGAAACTCGTCTACATGGAGGTAATGCCATCGTTGGCGGTAATTTTCGAGTACCGATGGCACATCGCGTAGGAGTTTGGCAGTCAGCACCAGGAGGTCGTCAAAATCCAACGCATTGTTGTTTTTGAGCATTTCTTGATACCGCTCAAAGACCCGTGCTGAAACTTCTTCGAAATAGCTCTGGGGGCGGAAGGTATCGGGCGCAAAACCATCGTTTTTGGCTTTGGAAATAACACTGTGAACGGCGGGGGCACGATAGGATTTCTCGTTGAGGTTCAGATCGGCAATCGCCTGTTTCACCAATTTGCGCTGGTCATCGCTGTCATAGACCAAAAAGTTGTTATCATAGCCCAGATGGTGAATGTTGCGGCGCAGGATTTGAGCGCAGATGGCGTGGAAGGTGCCCATCGTGACTTTGGCGGCGGAATCGCCAATCAATGCCGCCAGCCGGTGGCGCATTTCGCGAGCGGCTTTGTTGGTGAAGGTCACAGCGAGGATGTGCCAGGGGGCAACACCCTTTTCGATCAGATGGGCAATGCGTTGGGTCAATACCCGTGTTTTGCCGCTTCCCGGACCCGCCAGCACCAGCAAGGGACCCTCTGTGGTTGTTACCGCTTGTTGTTGTGCGGGGTTGAGTGTCATATTTATTGCATCGTACATAGTGCAAGAGCATAAACAGCACGAACCATCCCGTCGTTTATGCACTATGCACCATGCAGTCGTTGGCTGTTAATCCCCCGGCACCATTTGCGGAGGGGACATTTGGGATTCCATCACTTCAAGGCGGGGAGTCGCACGATAGCCAACCAGACGAAGGGCGGCTTCGGGACCGGGCGAATTTTCCCCTGCACGGATGTAAAAATATTGGGCAACATCCCGAAACATGGCGGCGGCGGGCACTGCAATCAATGCCCCGATTGCGCCCAGTAACGAACTGCCGACCACCACAACGACCATAATCAGCGCAGGATGGAGGGCAACGGCTTCGCCCATAATCCGGGGCGAAATAAAGGCATTGTCAATCTGCTGGTAGACCGTAATCAGGATGATGACATAGAGTGCCAATTGCGGCTCTTGAATAAATGCCACCACCACCGCCGGGATTGCCCCCAGGATTGCCCCGGCTACGGGAATGAAGGCAAACAGGGCGGCAAGCAGACCCAACAGCAGAGAATATTGTACCCCCAAAAAGGTTAATCCCACCGTGACGACAATCCCTAACAGAGAGGCAACAATCAATTGCCCGCGAATGTAGGCAGAAAGAATGCGGTCCAGAATAATGCGAATTGCCTCAATATCGGGGCGTAAATCATGCGGAATGATGTCTATCGTTCCGTTGAGGACGCTGGAATCATCATTCAGCACGAAGAAGAGCCAGAAGGGAATGACGACCAGACTGAGAACAAAGGAAATGGTACTGGAAATCGTCCCAATGGCATTTCCCACGGTGCTGACAATCGGATTGATGACACTTTGCGGGTTAAATTTTGCCAGTTCCGCTTCGATTTGCTGGCGGATTTCCAACGGTATTTGTTGATATTGCGCCAACCCGTCATTGACCAATTCGCTTCCCTGCAAGTACAAATCATCCGCGTTCTCAATCAGGCTTCGCACCTGTGCCGCTATCGGTGGCACGATGGTAGAGATAAAGCCCATGAGGAGCATCAGAATCAGCAGATTTGATGCGAGAATGGCAAAGGGACGCGCCGTCTTATTCGGATTGTTCATCTTTGGAAAGAAGCGACGGAAAAATCCGGCAAAGAGCCATTCAAACAGGTTAACAATGGGTAGAATCAGATAGGCGACGACCAAACCGATGATGAACGGCGGTAATGCGCCCCGCGCCTGCCAGAAGAGAAACAAGACCAACGCGACAACCGCAATAAAAATCTGGAGACGTGGTTTCTTGAGCCATGTCGGAATCATGGAACACCGTAGTAGGACGAGGGGCGGCACATGATGCCACTCCGTGTCACAATCATAACCTTATATAAAGGGATAGTAGCAATGTTTACGCGCTCTGTCTATAGGTGGTTGCAGGGTATAACCGCAGTTATGGTATGACAGGCTAAAAGTTGTATCTTTTCACAGGCAGAAAGAAACCGGGTTTTGCGGTGGAAACCCGGTTTCTATGTAATAACGTAAACTTTTCATCATTCCAACACAGCGGGCGACCACAAGGGTACGCCCCTACAGAAGTACAATGGACGACCACAGGGGTACGTCCCCCCTTATAAACCCAACCCTCGTAGAATTCCATTCAGCGGAGAGGCGGGGTTCACGGCGGCATCGTTGACCAACCAATAGGGGGCACTGATGCCAATCAGCCACAAAAGGGGTAGCAGTACCAACGCCACTTTGACGGCGGTTGCCATAGTATAGGGGCTATCTGCGACTAAGGTATTCCCTCCCGGCAAAGCGGCAGGACGGTTATTACCATATTGGGTCATCATGGGGACAGAGCCACGCGCCTCTGCGGCTTCCAGCCGTGCGCCCAACGCCCGACTGAGGGCTAATGACACAGAGGGATATTTACCCACCATTGCGTCAAAGTGAGCACGGTCCAGTACCAGTAATTCGCTATCTTCTACCGCTTGGGCGGTAACATTCTGATTGTTGCGGGTCAACAGTGACATTTCCCCAAAGAATCCGCCCGGACGCACCATATCAAAGACCCCTTGCGGGCTGGCAAGGCGAACCTGCCCATGTTTGACGAGATACAACGCATCCGCCACTGCCCCTTCGCGGAAAATAATTTCATTTACGGTGACGACCATGGTGCGGAGTCGCCGCGCGACTTCCGCCTGTTCGCGGGGGGTCAGCCCGGTAAAAAGAGGAAACATGGCAAGGTTGGCGTTGGTGCTGTATTCTCCTTCTTTTGCCAACAGGGATGCTAAGGCACGGCTGGCAGTGGCAGTGAGTTCAGGGTAGCGTACCGCAAGGGCATCAAAATCCCGTTTATGGAGCACCCATAGGTTGGTGGGGCGGGCGGCACGGACGGTGTATTGATGGGGTTTGCCTGTAAGCAAAGCCAACTCGCCAAACCAGCCACCATCCTCTTTGCGTTCCAGCAATGCTTCATCATCCAGAATTTTGACGGCACCCTTATCAATCAGATAGAAGGCAGTGCCGGGGTCGCCCGCCGAATAGACGGCTTCGTTGGTTCCAACATGGCGAAGGGTTAATTTGGGAACGAGTTGGGCGCGAACGTGTGGATTCAGTTCAGCAAACATCGGAATCCGCCCCATGGCTTCCCCGGCGGCATCCCGGTCGGCGGGGGCAAGGGTGCTTTCGCGCAAATAGGCGGCAACGGCTTGCCGCACCCCCGGTTGGCTGTTTGCCACCTGTTCCCACGCGCTTCGGGACAATGCCCATAATTGCACATCGCTGGTTGCCCGCGCCACCGCGCCATAAGGACGGTCACGCAACATGGCTTCATGCCCGAACACTTCCCCAACCCCTAATTGTTTAAAGGGTTCGGGGTCATCGGGCGTGGTGGAAACGATGGTAACGGTTCCGCTTTCGACGAAATAAAAATGGTCGGAGGGGGTTCCGGTTTGGAAAATCAACGCACCCCGTTTGGCAGTCTGCAATTCCAACCCTGCCGCCAGTGCGTAAAGGCTTCGGTCGTCCACCACCACCAACATTGGGACGGAACGCAGACGGGCAACCAGGTATTGATCTACATCGGCGATTCGCTCCCCTAAAAAGGTACTGAGCCGTACACTCATCTGGGGATAGAGGCGAAGCAGTTCGCTTAGCCGGGTGCGGGTCAGTTCCCAGACATCCACATTGCCCCGTGCGGTGGCAGTGGCATTGTGGGGGCGTTGCAGAAGCAAATCAATCTCGCCCAATAAACTACTGGGACCGAGCGTTGCCAGCACCCGCTCCCCTTCCGCGCCGGATTCCGCCAGTCGCACCACCCCCGACTTCACAATGTACATAGCGTTGGGAGTTTCCCCTTGTAGGTAGAGGGTTTCGCTATCCGCAAATTGGCGAATTTGGAATTGGTCGCCTAAAACGCGCCGTTCGTCTTCGGTGAGAATCGCAAAGAGAGGGGCGTTGGCAATGAAGCGGTTTTTCATAGGTATCTATCGAGCATCGGGAATTGAGGATTGAGATAACGGTGACCCACCCCCCAACCCCCTCCGCGGAGGGGGAGTACGGTGAGGTCGTTTCCCAATACTCAATTCTCAATACCCTTAGCTTGATCGAACCACAATCTCCACCCCATGCGGAAAGGTCATGTTTTCCGCGGTGCAGGTGGCTTGCAGGTTAGGGGCATACACAGGAATAGTCATTCCATCGGCAAAGGTAAGAATCCCCTCACCGGTAAACGGTGCTTGCGCGATACCGGAACCATCGGTACGAAGGGTAACTTCGCCCCCCTCATAGAGGGTTAGTTTGGCGGTGACATCGGGAATTGGAATAGCGCGGACGCTTTCGACCCGTAGGCGCAAAAATGGCTGTGTGCCGGATTGGGGCAGTTGGTCACAGCGCAATAAAGATTGCTCTATCCACCGCCATAACTCGCTCTCTTGCAGAGCAGGACGTGCCAATTGTTCTAATTGAGCATCTTCCGCGCCTAAGACTAAAGCAAGATTCGCCAACCGAAAAGCGCGGCGACCATCGTCGGCATTTGCCGCTTCCCGCGCCCGTTCGCTTACCCGTAAACGGATATTGACCTCATCCAACAAGTCTAACCGTTCCCGCGCCCGCCGCACATCTTGCTCCGCAATATACGCAGAAGCGACCATTTCAATATACGCCTCTTTGGCACCGGGGCGCAAGGCGGAGGGGGTATAGCCTACGGGTGAACCTGCAAAGGGACCATATGCCAATGCCAATCCGCCGACGATACCGCCGACGAGCGCGATGGGAAGTAGGATGAGTAGTAGAATACGCATAGGGAGTGAAGAGTGAAGAGTGAAGAGTGAAGAGTGAAGAGTGAACAAAAACCTTTATCGCAGGAGCAAGTCAAGTCGTTCACTAATCACTTTTCACTAACCACTCATCACTTAATAGGTTCGGCGGAATGTGAGTTCCCACGAATAACTGCCGAAGCACAGTTGTTGCGGTACGGCGTTGCGGCGGGCATTACAATCGTTTTCGTCAGTACAATAGCCTCCACGAATCAGGTCACTATTATTGGGAGTATGGCTGGTAATTGTAGGAGATTGCTGGCTTTGTACTGATTGTCCGCCGACATCAGATACCACCATAACGCGGTAATCACCATAGAGATCAAAAACGACTTGCCCCGGAAATTCAGGTTTGTGTCCCGTTGTCAGAATATCACGCCCATCGGGCCAGACCAATGCCAACGTGACACCATTGAGGGGGTTGCCCGCCTGATCCAACACCGTGACAAAGGCATTGTGCAATCCCTGACAACCCTGATTTTCCTGAAGCGTGAGCATCCGTGTAGATTCGACCACAAACGCGACCGCCGGAGTCGTTGGAACAGGCGGGGCGGTTGGCACAACAGGAGCCGCCACCGTTGCACGAACCGTAGCAGTGGCGGGCCGTTGGGTAGGGCGCACCGTTGCCGCCACAGGAATCGCGGTTTCGGTGGGTGGTATCGTATTGGTTGGAGTAAGGGTCGCCGTTGCCAAGGGAGTGTTGGTTGGGGTGGCGGTGGGCGATGGTGTACTGGTTGCGGTCGGGGTTGGGGTGAAGCGCGGCGGCAAGGTAGAGGTAGGGGTAAGCAGTAAGGCAGAGAGCGCAGGCGTTCCCGCGCCCAGGTCGGTTGCCAATTGTGCCATTGCCGCCGCTATCGGGTTTCGTTCAAACAGTTCGACCTGGGTGCGGTCTGCCAGAAATTGAGGCGAGAATCCCAATTGGTTCAGCCGTTGTTCGGCAGTTTGCAAATCACCGGTTTGGGCGTAATCCGCCGCAATCAGAAAGAGATAATCCCCCTGATATTGCAGACTTAAATCTCGTGGTTCGACGTTGGTGTACCGGATGGGGTCAATCACCAATCCATATATCAGCCCTCCGGCGACCCCGGCACCTGCGACGAGTGCCACCGCAAAGAGCAACCCGAATACCTTTTGGAGCATAGTCCTTTACAATCCTACAATTTCAATCAGCATTGGCTGGAAACCATCCAGAGTCTGCATATTCAGGGCGATTGTAGGGGAAAGCGGGATGGGGGTCAAAATGACCATTTTCTGCCCCATATGAAAGCGAGTATCCAAAATCTATATTTTGCTGTGGTTGAATCTGCATTTTACGTAAGGTATACTATTGAACAGAAACAGAAGTTGGAGATTTTATGCGAGCGACTAACCTTAATCCTTATCTTACCCCCGAAGAATACCTCGCTAAGGACCGCCAAAGCGAAGAGCGATACGAATATTATGACGGGCAAATTTATGCCATGACGGGTTCCAGTCATGAGCATGATTTTATTGTCGGCGATATGTTTACCGACATTAACCTTCATCTTCGCGGTAGTCGCTGTACCCCTTTTACCGCCAATATGCGCGTAAGGGTAACTGCTTCTAAATATACCTATCCTGACTTGAGCATTGTATGCGGCGAACCCGAATATGTAGATGAGCATGTAGATACCATTGCGAATCCTGTCACTATTGTCGAAGTGCTTTCCCCAAGTACTGCCGCCAATGATAGGGGAC
>CBKYSX010000142.1:0-8247 GCA_966690745.1 uncultured Ardenticatenales bacterium | reverse complement strand
CGTAGATGGCTTCCGTTTTGACCTTGCCTCCATTTTCAGCCGTGATGAGAACGGCAACCCCATTCCCAATCCGCCGATTCTCTGGGAAATTGAAACCGACCCGGTGCTGGCAGGCACCAAAATTATTGCCGAAGCCTGGGACGCAGGCGGGCTGTATCAGGTAGGGTCTTTTGCGGGTCATCGTTGGGCAGAATGGAACGGAAAATATCGGGATGATGTGCGCCGCTTCGTCAAAAGTGACCCGGCTTTAGTAGACACGATGGCAACCCGCATTTTAGGGTCGCCCGATTTATACCGCCACCACGAACGTGCCGCCAAACGAAGCGTCAATTTTGTAACCTGCCACGATGGGTTCACGCTCTATGATTTGGTTTCCTATAACGACAAGCACAACGAAGCCAATCTGGAAAATAACCGTGACGGTAGCAATGACAACCACAGTTGGAATTGTGGCGCGGAAGGACCCACCCGCCATCAGGAGGTTAATCGTTTGCGCGAACGGCAGATGAAAAATCTACTGACTATTATGTTTCTGTCGCAAGGTACCCCGATGTTGACCATGGGGGATGAGGTCGCCCGCACACAAAAAGGCAATAACAACGCCTATTGCCAGAACAATGCCATCAGCTGGTTTGATTGGGGGTTGGTGGAAAAAAACGGGGGGCTGTTGCGTTTTGTGCGCCATCTGATTGCCTTCAACCAATCTCATACCCTTTTCCAGCAATCCCGCTTCTGGATTGAGCCTGATGGCGACCACCCGCCCCGGATTACGTGGCATGGAAAACGGCTCAATAAGCCGGGAGGCGACAGCCATTGCCTCGCCTTTACGCTCCATGACCACTATGCCGGGGAACTGCTTCATGTGATGCTCAATGCTCATTGGCAACCCCATACCTTTGCGCTTCCCACCGTTCCTCGTTATCACCATTGGTATCGCATCATTGATACCGCCTTGCCCTCGCCCGACGATTTCAGCGACATAAGCAATGCCCCCACGATTATTACTCAAAAATATCGTTTGGAAGCACGGTCGGTGGTGGTCTTACGGGCGACAACCTAGCCGTTCTATACCCGGACATATCCCTGAAAACAGGGGGATATAACCTTGTTTCCCCCTACGCACACCCATCGCTATACCTCCGAAAAGGTGTGATATAGATCACACTTCCGTCTGTATAGCCCTCTTACGATAGGCGTAAGAGGGTAGGCTCATCCTGCCCCGATACCAAAATAACAAAAACAACAAGACTAAAAAAAGAAGAGGAGTATCCCCATGATCGCGCCGAACGGAGACCACCCCGGCTCCCATCGAACTGCTCATCCCCATGCAATCAGCATTGCCGCGCCCCTCCATCAGAAAAACCGAACCACCCCCAATGACCTTTTTCCTGCTGTTGCCGGCGACCCTGACCTCACCCTGATTTATGCCCTTCTGGGTGGAACCGTCATGTTACTGCTTTTCGCGTTGGCGTGGAGCCTGGTCAACTAACCCATTCTATATCAATAGACATGAAGGTAGGCGGTTTCATTGCCTGCTGTTTCTGCGTATCAATAGCAACAAGAAAGGATAACCACCATGAAGACTGTCGTTGCGCTGTTTAACACTTTTACGGATGCCCAACACGCCGTTGAAACCCTTGTCAATGCTGATGTGGACCGTGCCGATATCAGTATGATTGCCAATGATGCGGGCGGGGATTACAAAGTCTACACCGGCGATTACAAAGAAGGGGATGCCACCGCATCGGGTGCGGTTGGCGGCGCGGCTGTCGGCGGCGCGATTGGCTTGCTGGCGGGGTTGGGCGCGTTGGCAATTCCGGGCGTGGGTCCTGTACTCGCGGCGGGTCCTCTGCTCTCTGCCTTATTAGGCGCAGGAGTCGGAGCCGCCACCGGGGGCATTGCCGGGGCTTTGATTGATGTGGGGGTTTCGGAAGAAGAAGCCCAGTATTACAGTGAAGGGGTACGGCGTGGCGGAACCCTGCTCTCCGTTACCACCTCCGACGAACACGTTAATCAAGTTGAGCATCTATTAGACCGAAGCGGTGCGGTAGACATCCGTGAACGTGCCGAAGATTGGCGGGATCGCGGTTGGGAAGGACATCACGAAGATGCCGAACCCTATACCAATGATCTGGTGCAAGAGGAAGCCAACTACTGGCGAATGCGGGGCGGCAACCCGAATCGCTAACTGTGAAACCGAAAAGCGGTGAGGATAATTCCTCACCGCTTTTTTTGTCGGATTACGTCGTCGGCTCTTCCAGATTCGCCGCCAATTCTGCCCCGAACAGGACGACCTGCCATCCGAAATAGACCAATACCAAAAATGCCAGCACCGAGCCGATAAAAGAGCCTGCCATTGCCGTATTTGCCTGTCGCAACCACCACGATAACCCATCCCGCGCCAACTGCCATGTGATGGCGGTAAAGGCACCTCCTAACAGTGCGGCAGTCCACGCCACACTGCGACGCGGCATGATTTTATAGAGCAGGGTAAAAATCCCCGTCGAGATGGCAAAAGCAAATAACCCGTTAAAGCCCGCCAACAATTGAACCCCGTAGGGCATCGCGACAATCCATGCCTCCGCCGGACGAATGATGGTCGAAACAATCAGCGAAAAAATCAGGAGGATGCCCAACAAAAAGACCACCCCGACCGCTTTGGTGCGCGAACGGGCATACGAACGCCACGTCCGCCGCCGGTTGACCTCAAAAATCTCGTCAAAGGCTTCATCCAACGCCGCAAAGATATTGCTGGCAGTCCATAACCCCACAATCACTCCGATAAACCCCAACCCGGCACTGTTGCGCGTCACATCTGCCAGATTCTGCACCAGCAAGGTGCGGGCGGTGGGCAAATTCACTCCCACATAGGCAATAATGTATGCCTGAGCGTCCAACGCAGGCGTCAGGTTCGCCTGTAAGGCAAGCCCCAACAACCCCAACAAAATCAGAATCAGGGGAAAGAAGGAGACAAAGGCGTAAAACGAGAGTGCCGCACTAATCCGTCCCGTATTATGGTGGCGGTACGAGTGCCACGTTTTGCGAATCAACGATATAATAGAGAATTTCACAACCTGCAACTCCGGGAGATTGACTTTTGCAACGCCTGATACGCGCCCATTGGATCGCGCTGATTTGTTGTCTGCTTGCCGCCTTTGCCCTGCGCCTCTACCAGTTAGGAGCGCAAAGTTTGTGGTATGACGAAACGGTCAGTGCGATATTAGCGGGAAAAAGTACCGCCGACCTCATCGCCCATACCGCCCGCGATATTCACCCACCCCTTTATTATCTACTCCTTCACTATTGGCAATTCGGGGTGGGCAATAGCGACTTTAGTTTAGCCTTTTTTTCCCTTTTCTGGGGGATTCTTTTGATTGCTTCCACCGCAACATTGGCGCGGTGGGTGGGGGGACGGCAAGTGGCGTTGGTGACGGTGGCATTGTTAACCCTTGCTCCCTTTCATATCTGGTATAGTCAGGAAGTGCGAATGTACACGATGGGCGCGACCTTTGGGGTCTGGACGCTCATCGCATTGTGGAAATTACTCACCCACTCCCGCATGAAGAAGCGATGGATGAGCTTATGGCTCATCGGCGCAGTGGCGGGGATGTATACCCTCTATTATTTCGCCTTTTTGTTGTTGTGGGAAGCGATTGTCGTGCTGGTGTGGCTGATACGTCTACCCGCCGCCCGCAGAATGTCCGCGTTGCGGCGATGGCTGATAGTGGCGGGAGCCTTACTTACCTTCTATCTACCCTGGATTCCGATTGCCTTTCGACAGGCAACCGAGCCGCCCGTCCCTCCCTGGCGGCAGGGACCTGACACCGGCACGATGGTGCTGGAAACCCTCTCTGCCTATGTGCTGGGGCAATCTACCCCCTATCAACCCTTAGCACTTCCATTGTTGGGGTTGGTGGTGGTAATGGTGATAGGGCTGGTATTACGGCAACGGGTGCTAAAACGCCCGTTGGGAGGGTTGGGCATTCTTCTGTTGTCAGGTGCATTTTTACTTCCATTTCTCATTCTTGTAGTAAGTACTTTCACCCCATCACCCTTATATCATGTCCGCTATACCTTTACCTACGCCCCTGCTTTTTATATCTTGTTGGCAATGGCGTTTGGCGGATGGACACGCTTTGCCCAACAGCGGGGCGGCATCGTAGGTTCGACGATGGTCGGAGTCGTTCTGCTCATTCCCCTGGTCTATTATTCTACCGAATCATTAAACCATTTTTGGCGGGATAACCGATATGCCTCGGATGATTTGCGCGGGGGGGTGACGCACCTTGAACAACAATGGCGGGGGACGGATGTCGTCCTTGCCAACGCCGGGTATACCTACACTGCGCTCACCCATTATCTGAAAGACCCGATTGCGTGGCGGGGGCGTTTAACTGAATGGCAGGCGGATAATGCCAACGGGCAGGGGGTCACGCTTTTACAAAGCGGCTCCATCGAGGGCGAAGCCTCGTTAGGGTGGGGTCTACCCGAAAGTGACTTCTATCCGATTTCTACGCAGGAAACCATCGCTACACTCAATGATGTAAAAGCCAATAAACGGGTGCTCTGGCAGTTCCGGCTCTATGACACCATCACCGACCCGCAAGGGGTGATTCGCAACTGGTTGGAGCAAAACGCTCTGCTCTTCTACGATGAGCAACTCACCGGCGAGAGCAATGCACGGGTACAGGGATGGTATTTCCCGCCCGACCCGGCAACCCAACCCACCCTGCCTGTTCAGGCAACCTATGGCGTGGATGGGCAACCGCTATTGACCTTGTACGGGGCAGATGACCCGATGGGACCCTCTGAAGGGGGCGGGTGGGTGGATATTCCCTTGTGGTTAGAAGGAACGCCTGCACTAGACCCGACCACCCGCCTCTCGTTGGGCTTGTTTGATACCACCCCTGCCCGCCGCCAATGGGCAGTTGCCGATGAACAGGTGCTGGGACCATTGCTGTCCTTACAACAGGTTCCCGGTAGGCAACAGTGGACGGTGCGCCTCCGTTTGCCGCAAGGGTTGCCCCCCGGTAAATATGATGCCCTGCTCAAATTTTACCGCCCGACCGATGGTGTCACCTTGAGCGCGATGGGGGAGCGGGTAGAAGGCAACGGGCAACAGGTGCGCGTCGCGGTGGTGGAGGTGGCTCCGACCCCACCCTTAGCCATCCCGCCCGATGTTGGAACCCCATTGGAAGCCCGCTTTGGTCCTGTCGAATTTTTGGGTCATGCGATTCCGGCGGGTCCGTGGGAACCGGGGGCGAGTATTTCCGTAGAATTGGTCTGGCGCAAACTGGAAGAAGGGCAGGATATTCGTTCCTTTATTACCTCGGACGCATTGGCTTCTGATGATGGCGGAGTGGTAACGAGCTACCCCTTTGCAGAATGGCGTACCGGGGCGGTGGTGCGGGATATTCACTATATTACCATTGCGCCCGATGCCACCCCCGGCATCTATCCACTCTTATTGCGGGTTTCCTCCGGCACCGAAAGCCTCTCCTGGACGCAGGGCTTTTTCCGCAACGGAGATGTGCTTCAGATTGGCACATTGGAAGTGGTAGATCGTCCCCGTACTTTTGAAAAGCCGGAAGTAGCGATACCGCTCTCCGTGGCGTTTGGCGAAAGCATTGAACTGGTGGGGGCGGCTTTACCTGCCCCGACCTATGCCCCCGGCACCGAGATTCCCCTAACCTTAAATTGGTACGCAACGGGACGCTCGACCACACGCTGGAAAGTTTTTACCCACATTGTTAGTACGGATGGAAGCCTCCGCGCCCAACGGGACTTAGAACCGGGGGATGGAACGCTACCCACCAATGGCTGGGCAAGGGGAGAATATATTACGATGTCGTACGGAGTAATGCTCCCCGCCGATACGCCACCGGGGGTCTATGAAGTGCGGGTAGGCTTGTATGACCCGATTACCAACCAACGGGCAATCCCGATTGGGGAGGGGGCAAATGGGGATGAGCGGTTTGTGGTATTGGGGCAAATCGAAGTGCAACCTTAAGAGCAGAGATTCTCTTAAAACCTGTCCTTTTTTACGGGCAAAGATGTCGTGGGAAGCCGTATAATGAAGGGGTATTTATGATTCCAAAGCCCTGTTGATTAAGAGGAATATACCCATGACAACACAAAACGAGCAAGCCACTTTATTCGCCACCCTTCATGTCAAAGGAAACCCGCTGATTCTTTTTAATGTCTGGGATGCCGGAAGCGCAAAGGCTATTGAAGCGAGTGGTGCACAGGCGATTGCCACCGGAAGCAAATCTGTTGCCCTGGCACATGGCTTTGAGGATGGGCAAGCACTCCCCCTTGCGTTGGCAGTGGCAAATCTGCAAAGAATTGTCCGTAGTGTAACACTTCCCGTCACGTTGGATTTCGAGGGCGGATATGCAGAAACCGTTGAAGACCTTAAAGAAACCGTAGGTCAGGTGATTAAAGCCGGAGCGGTAGGAATTAACTTTGAAGACCAAATCGTAGGGGGGAGCGGGCTATATACGATTGGGGCACAAGCGGCGCGAATTTCTGCTATTCGTGAGGTTGCCGGGCAGATGGGGGTTTAGTTATTTATTAATGCGCGAACCGACATTTTTCTAAAGATGAGACCAAACCCACCGGGGGCGGAGGCAATTAATGAGGCGATTCAACGGGCTGTCGCCTATGCAGAGGCGGGGGCAAGCGGCCTCTTTATTCCGGGGTTGGCAGATCTAGACCAGATCAGAACTGTGTGTGAACAATCACCTCTCCCTGTGAATGTGATGATGTTACCCGGTATGCCAACGCCCAAACAGTTGGTGGAAGTCGGTGTCGCCCGAATAAGTTATGGTCCCGCTCCCTATTTGCAAATGATGAAAGGGTTGGAAGCGGCAGGGCGTGCCGCCTTGAGTTTGGAATAAACAGGTCCCCCCCACCCCGCTCAAAACAAAGGAGGCATTTTGACCCTGGTCAAAATGCCTCCTTTGCGTGGATCCTTTAGCGTTTCATCGCCAGCGTCAGCAACTGCTGAATGCGCGGAGCCATTTCTGCCGGGTTGGGGTGTAGCCCTTCCATGAGCAAGGCACTGTCGTACAGTTGTTCAATTGCCACATCCAACAGAGGCGATTCCTCTCCCCCGCTTGCCATGGTTGCCAGTTCTTTCACCAAGGGGTGCTTGCGGTTCAGCTCTAACCGGCGCGGCGCAGTGGTCAGATTGTCATCATCCCCCATCAGGCGGCGCATCCGTTCCATTTCCTGCCCGATGCCTCCTTCTGCCACCGCCAACCGTACCGGGTTGTCAGTTAAGCGGGTGGATTCGACCACATCCGTCACCCGTGCCCCCAATACCGCTTTCACGCGTCCTACCAGTGCATCAAAGGCTTCGCCTGTGGTGGTGTCGCTACTGCTGTCGGTGCTTTCGACTTCCGGCAGGGGCGACAATTCCAGCGCAGGATCATCGGCATTGCGAAGCGGCGTACCATCAAAAGAGCGCAAACTGTTGACCACAAAGCCATCCACAGGGTCGGTCAGCAATAACACTTCCATGCCCCGCGCCTTGAAGGGGTCCAAATGCGGGCTACGCCGCGCCACTTTCAAATCGTCCGCCAGAATGTAGTAAATCTCGGTTTGCTCGCCACCCATGCGGAGTTTGTACGCCGCCAATGAGGTAACTTCGTCCCCTTCAGTGTAGGTGGAATGAAAGCGAAGCAATTTGGCGAGCTCTTCTTGAGCGCGGAAATCGGTAGCCACTCCTTCTTTGATGAAAACACCGAAATTTTTCCAGAAGGTCAGATACTTGGCTTCATCTTCCGTTGCTAACCGTTCCACCTCTTTGGTAATCCGCCCCGTCAATGCTTGCCGCAATTGTTGCAAAACACGGTTGCTCTGCACCGTTTCCCGCGAGACACTCAACGGTAAATCTTCACTGTCCACCACCCCATCCACAAAACGCAGATAGGTTGGGAGCAATTCTTTGTTGCTTTCTTGAATCAAGATTTTGCGCGAATAGAGGCGCAATCCCTCTTCTTGGTGGCGAATTCGATTCAGAGTGCGTTCCCGTTCGGCGGGGATGAATAATACCGCATGAATATCCACCGGCACTTCGGTCGAAATATGCAAGTGGGAAAGGGGCGGCTCGGTGGCAAAGGTCAGTTGTTTGTAAAATTCCTCGTATTCCTCTGCCTGTACCTCTTTCGGACGTTTACGCCAGATAGCCGCTTGCTGGTTGGCAACCTCGCCGTCTACGTAAATCGGGAAGCCGACAAAGTT
>CBKYSX010000141.1:0-8284 GCA_966690745.1 uncultured Ardenticatenales bacterium | reverse complement strand
TTGCTCTTCATTCCGATGACCCGCCCCTACCACACGGATATTCCGGGGACAGGATTGATATATGTGGGCAATATTTAGCCCTAAAGGGACGAGGCTCTATATATGTGCTTTTTTTAGAGCAAGAGTTCTATATTCCCCGTAAGATAAGGAATGTCGTTGCTGTCGTCACTGTCGTTCACTGCCGTCACTGTTGTCACTTCCGTTCACTTATCACTAATCACTATGCTCCCCTCTTACCAAATGCCCGACCCCATGCTACAATTTTCCTTATGATTTCTGCGCCCCTCTACATTACCCGCCCGTTGTTGGTTCGCGCCGCCCGTATTACGGATGCGGCGGCGTTGCATCGTTTCTGTTTTCCCAAACAACCCTTTGACCAATTGCTGGATTATCTGGAATGGTGTCTGGCGGAGTCGCACCGCCCGACGCGCCTTGTCGCGTTGGATGATGTTACGTTGGTGGGGCATGTGGAAGTGACCCTGCGCCACCACACCACCCGATGGGCGGAGGTGAGTAGCCTGGTGGTGGCATCGGCACGGCGGGGAGAGGGCATCGGACGGCGGTTGGTGGGTGCGGCGCAACGGTTGGCGCGACGGTGGGGGTGTAGCGAACTGCGCCTACAAGTGGCGGCGCGGGAACACGGGCTGATTGCGATGTATCAGCAATGGGGCTTTACCTCGCGGGGATTGCCTATTAACGGGTATATGTGGATGAGCCTGCCGTTGACGATTGATTATAAGGCTGTTGTTTTAGAAGAATTGCTGGCGTTATAACGACAACGACGACCCACCCCCTAACCCCCTCCGCGGAGGGGGAATACGACTAAATCTCACCCCCTAGCCCCGTTCCATGTGGGCTGGGGATAAAAGGATAAAACGAAAGGAAGGTATATATGCGTGGATTGTTTAAGAATGTTGCCAACGAGTTGATTCAACAGCTGACCCCGGAAGACCTGAAAGAAATCATGGACAGCACGATTATCACGGTGCTGGACAAGATGGGTCCGGCGGAGCGGCTGGCGTTTTCCAAAGATATTGTCAATAACGCAGTGACGCGGATTCTGGAGAATTTCAGTCCCGAAGAACGCGCCGAATTACTGCGGGACCTGTTACCCGAAATCCTGCGTCTGCTGAACGCATCGAATACGGACGGAGGCGGCTCATAAGAAAGATTTGCTTCCGCCGTTCAAGGCTGAATGTTTAAGATACTTCCCCCTACTGAATATGCACGGCTTACCCCCCTTGTCGAACCCTTAGGCACCCAACATCTGATTGTCCGGGCACTGTTGGCGGGTTCCAGCCCCGGAACTATCTATGTTGACCGTATAGACCACCCCCGTAGTGCTTTCATTGCCTCCGCCGAGGGGCGTTTCCTCCTCGGCACCCCTACCAACCTTGAATTTAATCGTGCCCTTTGCACCCATATTGAAAAACTATTCGCAGGGGAACGAGAGGCGTGGGAAACAAAACTCGTCCTCACCTGTTATCCCGATTCATGGGGCGAGGTGCTTCGCACCACCCTTCTCCCCTATCGTCCACCGTTTATCAGCCCACGCCGCTATTACCGCTTTGACGCACCCAGGGTAGATTATCCATCACGGCTTCCTGATGGGATGGACTTCCATGCCGTAGACGAAGCCTTATTGTCAGATTCATCCTATGGAAACCTCAACGATATTCTCTTTTGGGTGAATAAGGATTACGGGTCGGTATCTGCGTTTCTGGCGCAGGGGTTCGGGATCTGCCTGCTCCATGAGCACACCATCGTTTCATGGTCGTTGACCGATTGTACATGGGAGCATTATTGCGAAATCGGGATTGAAACGGACCCTAATTATCGGCGGCGAGGATTGGCAACGATGGTCACAGCGGCAATAGTAGCGGAATGTCAGCGGCGCGGTTTGAATCAGATTGGCTGGCATTGTTGGGAATCGAATCTCGGTTCGATTGGCGTAGCAGAAGGGGTGGGGTTTCGCCACCATGCCACGTATAACGCCTATGTTTCTCTCTATGACCCTCTGATGCACCTTGCCGTGCAAGGGTATGCCGCGTTGGGAAAAGGGGATTTTGTCACCGCCGCCCACTGGTACAGACAAGTTGCGGACATGGACAACGCGCCGGAGTGGGCATTTTACCAATTGGCGCGATGTCAGGCGATGGTGAACCAGCCGAACGCGGCGTTTCTTTCGCTCCGTAGGGCGATTGAAAAGGGGTGGAAGGATCAGGAATTTTTACAGACGCATCCGCATTTTGCTCCATTACGTGAATACGCAGGATGGAATGATATTGTCGGATTGATGGGGGAATAACTAAGTAATGAGGTAGGTAGAGCAAGAAGGGGTCTATTTTTGACTACCCCGCTTATCTACCTGCATTGACGGACTTCTATCTCGTACATTCGTACCCCTGACAGGTTATGTCTGTGCCTTGTCCCGGCACCGCCCCTACCCCTACAATAATAGAATCGTAAACCATCCCCCATACCGACACAACACACGACACGCCCCTATCAACAGGGAAGGTTGAATATGCAATTAAAAGAAAAAGTTGCGCTAATTACAGGCGCAGGGTCCGGGATTGGGAAAGCAACCGCATTGCTATTTGCCCAAGAAGGGGCAAAAGTTGCCGCGCTCGGACGCACTAAAGAAGAATTGGCAGAAACCGTTGCCGAGATTCGGGAAAAGGGTGGGGAGGCATTGGCACTGGTTGCTGATATTTCTCACGCTGAAGAGATGCAACACGCCGTCGAGGAGATTAACGAAACCTGGCATCGGTTGGATATTGTCTTTGCCAACGCCGGAATCAACGGCGTGTGGGCACCGCTTGAAGAACTTGCACCTGAGGAATGGGAGAAAACCATTTCGGTCAATTTAACAGGAACTTTCCTAACGGTGAAATATGCTGTGCCCCATCTGAAAAAGCAAGGTGGCTCGATCATTGTGACTTCCTCAGTGAACGGAACCCGTACCTTTAGCAATACAGGTGCAACTGCCTATTCCACCACCAAAGCAGGGCAGGTTGCGTTTACGAAGATGATTGCACTGGAATTGGCGAAGGCTCGGGTACGCGCCAATGTGATTTGCCCCGGAGCGATTACGACCTCGATTGAGGAGAGTACCGAACACCGGGATTTGGAAGAAATTAGAGAGCCGGTGGAATATCCAGAAGGCTCCATCCCCCTCACCGATGGCGAACCGGGCAGTGCGGAACAGGTCGCTCAGTTGGTTTTGTTCCTTGCATCGGACGCTTCCAGCCATATCACGGGAACGGAGATGTGGATAGATGGAGGAAGTTCGCTGTTGGTCGGGTAAATCTGCACCGATTGATCAGGTTACCCGCGCCCCGGATATAGGATTCAGGGCTTTGCTCATATTAACAAGCTAGAGGAAAGGAGGAGGTCATGGAACGGCAATTCGAGAAAACAGACCAACAGATGGACGATCTATTAGAAGAGTACGCTATCCCCTGTTTACGGTTATCATTAGGTACGATTTACATCTGGTTCGGCGGGCTTAAACTGTTCGGGGTTAGCCCGATTGCCGAGTTGGTGGCAAAGGTGACACCTATATTGCCTAAAAATGTGGCGGTGCCCCTCGTCGGTGCGGTAGAAGTTGCCATCGGGGTGGGGTTGTTATTTAGAATCGCATTGCGCCGAACGCTCTTCCTTTTTATCCTCCAACTCATCAGCACCTTTCTTCCGGTACTGCTTCGCCCCAACGAGGTTTTTCGAAAAGGCAACCCGCTTCTACTGACCGAAACCGGAGAATTTATTTTTAAGAATCTGGTACTGGCTTCGGCGGGCATGGCGGTGGGTAGTACGGTGCGGGACGCTGATGAGGAAATAGACAGTAGCCGCTAAGGTTTTTCAATCCTGTGATTAGGTGTCAAGATTTAGGATGCTCCCCACCCTAATGGGTGTTAAGAAAATAACCTTGTAACGCGAATCGTTCCCCGCTCTAAAGAGGCGGGGCTAGAGACCCGTCCTCTGTAAAATTTCGCACAGGACGGGTCTCTAGCACGGTCACTTTAGTGCCGTGAATGTCACACGTACCTAGTTACAGTTTTTAATTCTTAACCTCCATAAGGACGGGGCAACAAAGTACGGGAATCTCCGAAACGAATACACCCAATATCGGGACATTCGTATTGAGTAGCCCCATCCTTATCACTTACCGCATCCCATCCCAAACCTCTATCCTTCCCCATGACCCCTTTTACTCTCTATGCTTTGGCGTAAAGCCCTGAAAGATTTAACGGTTCGGCGTGTCCGTACCGCGTTGACGGTGCTGGGTATTTTGATTGGTGTGGCGGGGTTGGTTGCCATTATCACCTCGGCACAGGGATTCGCCCGCGCCCAGCAGGCGGCATTTGCCACCGGGCAACACGCTGATTTTGCTATTTATCTCTATGATGCGCCGCTCCCCTTCCTACGTACTGTTGAGCGGATTCCGGGGGTAGGCAACGCCGAGCTACGCTTCAACCAATTTGGGCGCGGGCGTTTGGGTGAGCGTGACACCTTACAAGAAATTCGTTTTATCGGATTGCGCGACATCCGGAACACCTTGATAGAAGCACCAATTTTAACCGAGGGGGCATACCCCGAACGGAACGAAGCCCTCGTTGAATCCGCCGCCGCCGCAACGTATAACCTTTCCGTTGGCGATACGCTTACCTACTTCGATATCAATAACCGCGAACGTCTGCTACGGATTAGCGGTTTTGCGCGTCTGCCCGCTTCTCTCTCTGCCGACCTGACGGGTCTACCGCTTGCCTTTGTGAATGACAGCACCGCCCGCACCATGCGCGAAGTGACAGGGTATAACGAAATGGTGGTGCGTTTTGATGGTACGCGCCCGCCGCGCCAGGTAGGGGATGCGATTGTCGAATTGTTGAGCGAACGGCGGATTCCCCGCGCCGAACCCCGCTACAGTGACCCCAATAACTATGTAGGCAAACGGGAATTGGATACGCTCTTTGTGGTCTTGTATTTGTTTGGCGGGTTGGGTGTGGTGTTAAGCGGCTTTATCGTTGCCAATACCCTCGCCGCGTTGGTGGCGGAATCGGTACAGGAAATCGGGGTGTTGAAGGCGATGGGGGCAACCCGCCGTCAGGTGATATCGGTTTTTCTGGCGATGGCAGGCATTTTGGGCGGAGTCGGAACCTTGCTCGGCATCTTTATTGGCAGTGGCTTAGGGTATTTACTGTTACGGATATTAGGGCGGGTGGCGCAATTAGACCCTACCTTTCAATTGGAACCATCCGCATTAGCAGTTGGAACGGTGGTGGGAGTAGGAGTCACACTCATAGGCGGGATGATTCCCGCATGGCAAGCCGCCAATTTAACCTCGAAAGCCGCGCTTGAAAGCCGCGGGGTGAGCCGGAATTTCGGGCGCAGTTGGCTGGACCGCACGGTGCAACAGCTTGCCGCGCTCCCGCCACTCCCGGCAATGGCGGTTCGCAACCTGTTGCGGCGTAAAGGTCGCAGTACGGTGACATTGGTGGTCGTCGCATTGGCGGTTGCCAGTTTGTTGGCGGCGCAAGCCACCGATACCAGTGTGGCGGGGGCGTTGGATGAGGTGCTTGCCACCTATCGTGCCGATGGATATTTACAATTCGGAAGCGGCGCAAGCCGTCTGACCACCGGGGAGTTGCGGCGGGTGGAAGGGGTCGAAAGGGCAGAAGCGTGGCTCTTACGCACCTGTACCGCCAATCTGACCCGTACCCGTTGCTGGGCATTTCCGCCCGACACGGCTTCTTACAATCCGCAACTGGTGGCGGGGGCGTGGCTGGACCCCACCGACCCGTTGGGAGTGGTGGTAACGCAGGATGTTGCCACTGCTAATGGCTGGGCGGTAGGGGATCGCTTTCCATTACGGTATCAACGGCGCGAAAAATGGGTATCGGTGCGGGGGATTACGGTAGACAATGCGATTTTTCTCGGAAGCGACATTCAATCGAAAGTCTTTGTGCTGTATGACACCTTTGCCGCGCTCGTCGGGCAGAGCAGTGCCGCCGATGTTTTTGCTGTCTTTCTTACGCCGGATACGCGCACCGAACAGCAACAAATTTTAGATGCGATTCGCCAAAAATTGGGCAATTTGCGCCCCAGCGGCACCCTTGCGCTGACCGAATTTGAAACCACCAAACAACAAACCGATATTCTCTCTGCCACACTACGGGGCATGGTGATTCTGGTGGCATTGATCGGGGCAACCGGCTTGTTGAACGCGCTTGCGCTTACTATCATTGAACGTCGCCGCGAAATCGGCGTACTGCGGGCGTTGGGGACGGATAATCCCCAGATGGTCGCAATTTTTATCACGGAGGGTATGGGTTTGGGCATTGTTGGCTGGTTGGTCGGGGTCGGTATGGGGTATGGGTTGGCGCGGCTCTTTGTGGGCGCGTTGGCATCAACCCTTTTTGAATTTACCTTCCGCTTTCCCCCTACCCTGATTGGCATGAGCCTCTTTTTCGCGCTTTCGTTGGCGTTGGTTGCCAGTATTGCGCCTGCCCTCGCCGCCGCGAACCTAAAGACTATTGAGGCTATCCGGTATGAGTAGGATGCGCCTTGATACGAAAGGCACTAGAGTTCAAAACCCCTTTCCCCAACCTAAAGGATGGGGCTATTTAATACGGGAAACTGCGAAACAAATACCGTTCTTTCGCGGGGCATCTCTATTGAATACTCCCGTTATAAAAGTGTTTATTGCTTTGGCATTGATTTTCTTTTTTTCTATTCTCAACTTCTCCCCCACCCATGCCCATGCCCCGCCCCGCCGGATTACCGCCGCCACGCAACAGGGAAATAGTACGTGGCTTGGCTCTACGGAAGGGTTGTGGCGGTATGAAAATAGTCAACTTATACCTGTCGAACTCCCCTTCTTAGACCCCCACATTACCGCGCTTTACCATGATGGGTCGGCGTTATGGGTGGGAACCTATAGCCATATCGGACGCTATAGCCCCGGCGAAGGGTGGCAAACATGGGAAAGGGGTGAAGCAGGATTGCCTTCCGCATGGGCAAGGGCATTTACGAGCTATCAGGGGCAGATAATGGCGGGAACCTATGATCGCGGCGTGGTGCGATGGGACGGGCAAATGTGGCAATCGCTTGCCAACAGTCCCTTACGAATTACGGCACTGGCAAGTGATAGTGAATCCCTGTACGCCACAACTGTCGAAGGGATGACCTATCGGTATGACGGAACGCAGTGGCAAGTTTTAGCCGAAGATGTCACCTTTCCCGCAACTCTGCCCGCCCTGCCTGCTTTGCCTGTCACGGCAATAGCGAAGCCCCCCATTGTGTTAATTCACGGGTTGGGGGATAGCAATCAGATTTCCGATTCTAATTTGCGCTTTCTGGCACAATGGCTGGAAGATGATGGTTATGCTGTTTATTATGTCGAGTACAGCCCGACGGATTCTTTGTTGACCAACCGTTCACAGGTTGCCGCTACGGTTGCCACTGCCCGACAAGAACATCCGGCGCAACAGCCGATCCTGATTGCCCATTCCTTCGGGGGCTTGCTGGCGCGTACCTATCTGGCAACAGCCCCCGATGCCGTTGCGGGATTGGTAACGTTGGGAACGCCCCATGCCGGGGTACGGCTGGCGTATGACATGGTGGTTCCCGATATGGCGGAAGAGGACAACCCGCAACTACGTGAACTTCTGCCGGAACATACCGCCCTATTAGAACCATTTTGGGCAAATGCGGACATCCCCCAATTGCATATTGGCGGGGATGTTCTGCCCCGCGCCGATTTTTTTGAAGGCTTTCCGCCCCACGATGGTATTGTGGATACCGCAAGCGCGGTTGCCGCGCCGGGCGCAACCCGCATTTATCCGCTTTTGCATGGCTGGACAGTTGCTACGATGCGCTACGGGCTGGATGCCTACCTTGCCCCGCAGACGCTCTATTTTGCCACCATCCGCCCCTTTCTGGTGTCGCTTGAAAACAGTCCCCCTACTAACCGTGCGCTCACGCCCTTACTTTCTGCTCCCGGTTTTACGCAACGACCCGTCTTTGTCGGAGTGTTGGAACCGAATCTAACCCAAACTACCGCTATTTCCTTAAATGAAAATGCCGCCACCTGGATTTTGGATGCGGCAGGGGTAGATATGACCTTAATTGCCCCGGATGGAACGCGGTATGTGGGAGCAGAAACGGGTGTAGGATTAGCGGTTTCCCATCTGCCTTACCGTGAAAATGTGTTGCAACCGTTGGATTTGTGGAGTACGGCACAAGCAGGAACGTGGCAAGTAGAATTGACAAACACCCATTT
>CBKYSX010000140.1:0-8291 GCA_966690745.1 uncultured Ardenticatenales bacterium | reverse complement strand
CCCCCGGACATACCCCCGAAAGCATTTCATTTTTAGTGACCGATATGGGTGGTGGAGCTACTACGCCGATGGGCATTTTTACGGGCGATTTTGTCTTTGTTGGTTCCATTGGTCGCCCCGATTTGTTAGAAAAAGCGGTCGGTCTGGTAGATAATGCCAAAGTGGGCGCAAAGCAGATGTACGCTTCGTTGCAACGGTTCAAACAATTGCCCGATTATCTGCAAGTATGGCCCGCGCATGGCGCAGGGAGCGCCTGCGGCAAGGGGTTGGGAGCGATTCCTTCCAGTACGGTTGGCTATGAAAAATTGTTCAATCCGGCTTTGCGCTATACCAATGAAAGCGCGTTTGTGGATTATCTGTTGGCAGACCAGCCCGAAGTGCCACCTTATTTTGCGGTGATGAAAAAGGTTAATAAAGAGGGTCCCGCCATTACCAGAAACTTAAAACAGATCCCTACCATCCCCGCCGACACGCTGAACATTCTGATTGAGGATAAAGCATTGGTGATAGATGTTCGCAACACCACTGATTTTGCCAGAGGGCATCTCCCCGGAACGGTCAACATTCCCGTTACAAGTCTGGCGCAGTGGGCGGGATGGTTTGTGAATTACAGCAAGCCTGTTTATCTGATTGCCTCCATCACCCATGACGCCGAAGCCGCCCGTGTGTTACACGCCATCGGGGTAGACAATATTCGCGGATATACCAACAGCCATACCGTTCAAACCGCCGGATTGAATACAGAACAGTACGAAGTTGCCACGCCTCAAAGCCTTGTAACTCAAATATTGAATGGCGACGTGACATTGGTAGATGTCCGTGCCGCTTCGGAATGGCAGGAGGGGCATTTGCCCAACGCCCGGCATATTATGCTGGGGCAGTTGCCGCAACGGGCGAACGAAATTATCAACGGCAAACCGATTGTATTGCAATGCCGTACCGGTGCGCGTTCGGCAATTGCGGCAAGTTTGCTTCAAGCGGCGGGTGCCAAAAATGTTATTAACATGGCAGGGGGCTATCGCGATTGGCAAGCCGCCGGACTCCCTATTGAATCGTAACCCCTATGCGGGATGGGAACACAATCTCCATCCCGCCCATCCCCATAGGAGACGTATTTTATGATAGAGTGGCTGATGCAACCGTTGCCTTGGTGGTTGTCGGGTATCTTAATTGGCTTAACCGTTCCTCTACTCTTTTGGCTGTCGGGGCAAGCCTTTGGAATTTCCAGTAGCCTTGAACATATCGGTGCGGCATGTACGCCCGAATCGCTGAAACCCGCCTATCTGAAAGGGCGGGTCCCCCAAAGTTATCTGTGGAATCTGGTTTTTGTGGCGGGAATTACGCTGGGCGGGGCGGTGGCGGTGAATTTGTTGTCCTCTGCACCCATCCAATTTTTGCCCGATACGTACCGTAGCGCGGAAGGAATGATTCGCCTTGCCATCGGCGGGGTGTTGGTCGGTTTTGGTACACGGTATGCCGGGGGATGTACCAGTGGTCATGCCATTACCGGAATTAGTAATCTGAATGTGCCGAGTATGATTGCAACCGCATTCTTCTTTGTAGGTGGACTCATTGTTACATGGGGACTTGGCTCCCTATTGTTGGGATTGTAGGGGAGATAGGTTACGATGGCGGCATATTATCTGCGCGTATTGCTGGTAGGGCTGTATTTCGGGGTGGTGCTGGTGAAATCCGAAGTGGTATTGTGGGAGCGTATTCATAAAATGTTCCTCTTTCAAGAGGCATATATGTATCTGGTGATCACCACTGCCATTGTAGTCGGGGCAATTTCAATGTTGTTGATCAAACGTTTTAACGTAAAGACGATTGACCAACAACCGATTGCCTACACCCCCAAGCCCTTTCAATGGGGAATCGTGCTGGGTGGTGCTATTTTTGGCATGGGGTGGGCAATTACGGGGGCTTGCCCCGGTCCGATTTATGCCCAGATTGGCGGGGGCGAGTGGTTGGCACTTATCACCTTTGCGGGGGCATTGGTGGGAATGTATCTCTACAGTGCGGTGCGTCCGCGACTGCCGCATTAACAAAACAACGGACACGAACGGATAGCAAATTGATAGTCATAACGGAAGGAACAAAACCATGTTGTGGGGTTTTCAACGGAAAGAAGAACGGATGTCACGCTTTCAAAACATTACTGCCGACACTTTAAAGCAACAATTGGCAAGTGCCGAACCACCCATCGTGATAGATGTGCGCTCGGCGGAGGAATACCAACAGGACGGACATATTGCTGGGGCACGGTTGCTTCCCTTACCTCTGCTTCCCCTACGGCGCAATGAAGTTCCCACCGACCGTCCGGTAGTGGTGGTCTGTCGCTCCGGGGCGCGGAGTTCCAGTGCCTGCGAATATCTGGTGAATAACGGCTACACCAATATCTCTAATTTAGTAGGAGGAATGATGGGTTGGGAAAAAGCAGGGTTCGGGAAGAAGTAAAAATGACGATTTTGAATCAAGCCACCTCCCCCAAAAGCACGCATGCCCTTAGTCGCTTTGTGCCAATGCTTGGCTGGTTGCGAACGTATCCCCGCGACCATCTGGCAAGCGATTTGCTGGCGGGGGTGATTGTGGCGGTGATGCTGGTGCCGCAGAGCATGGCATATGCACTGTTAGCCGGATTGCCGCCACAAGTTGGCTTGTATGCCAGCATTGCCCCGCTCCTGATTTACGGCGTTTTTGGCAGTAGCCGCACGTTGGCGGTGGGTCCGGTGGCGATTGTGTCGTTATTGACAGCAACGGGGCTGAGTGCTGTGGCGGGGGAGGATGTCGCCCTCTATATTACGGCGGCATTGACATTGGCATTAATGGTAGGGCTGATTCAACTGGCGATGGGGCTGGCGCGGTTGGGCTTTTTGGTCAACTTTTTAAGCCATCCGGTGCTATCGGGCTTTACCACTGCCGCCGCTCTGGTAATCGGCTCCAGCCAGTTAAAGCATATTTTGGGGATTTCCGTGCCGAACAGTGAACAGTTGGCGGAATTATTGGGGAATATCGCGGCACAACTCGGCAATACAAACCCGATTACCCTGACCATCAGCATTCTCGCATTGGCAACCCTGTGGTTTTTCCGTTCCTACCTCGGTATAGTGCTCGCCAAAACAGGGATTTCCCCTCAAATGAGCACTTTCCTTACCCGTACCGGAGCGTTGGTGGTCGTCGTGGTGGGTACACTCCTTGTGTGGGGGTTGGGGTTGGATCGTACCGCTACTATCAAAATTGTCGGGGCGATTCCTGCCGGATTGCCTACATTCACTTTGCCACCTACCTCATGGACATTGATTCAGGCATTGTTCCCTATCGCACTCACAATTAGTCTGGTGGGCTTTATGGAGAGCATTTCGGTGGCAACCTCGCTTGCCAGTAAACGCCGCCAAAAAGTAGACCCCGATCAGGAATTGGTCGCTTTGGGGTTGGCGAATCTGGGCGCGAGTGTAACGGGAGGATACCCTGTTACCGGGGGATTGTCGCGCTCGGTAGTGAATTTTTCGGCGGGAGCAATGTCGGGGTTGGCTTCGATTTTTACGGCGATTTTTGTAGCCCTGACCGCTTTGTTTCTAACCCCGCTCTTTTTCTATCTTCCGCAGGCGATACTGGCGGCAATTGTCATTATCGCCGTGACCAACCTTCTTGATTTTAAGGGCTTGCGCCATATATGGCAGTATAGCAAAGCCGATGCTACGGCGTGGATGGCAACCTTTGTGGTGGTGTTGGCAACCAATGTTGAAACAGGGATTCTGGCAGGGGTGGGGGTGTCTCTGGCACTCTTTTTATGGCGTACCAGCAAACCCCATGTGGCGGTGGTGGGGCGGGTCGGGGATACGGAAATTTACCGTAATGTCTTGCGGTATCAAGTGCAAACCTGCCCCCATGTACTGGCGGTACGGGTGGATGAAAGCCTCTATTTCGCCAATACCAAATTTTTAGAAAATACCGTCTTGCGCCTTGTGGCGGAGCAACCGGCGGTGAAACATTTTGTGTTGATTGGTACAGCGATTAACAGTATAGATTCCAGTGCATTGGAAACATTACTCGGGTTAATTCGGGAATTGAAGGATGCGGGTGTGACCTTGCACCTTGCCGCGATGAAGGGTCCGGTACTGGATCGGCTGAATCGCGTTGGTTTTTTGGCGGAATTGGGGGAAGGGCAATTATTTTTGAGTACGCATGATGCAATGGTAGCGTTGGATTGCACCACACCATAAAATGCCTAGCGACGATTGGCAACGACGGGCTACCACGAGTCAATTTAAGGTTATGATTGGGTCATCCACCCGCTAGTTCCGTTGCACTGCACTAGCGGCTACATCAAGCTCACGACCTTATGGTAGGTCGTCGTGGTCGTTCAGCTCACTGGTAGCCGTGAGTGGAGCAACGCGGAACTCACGGGCGGTATGGTTCTCACGGATATGCTCTATATCTGTCCAACACACTTCTCGTAATGAGCGAAGGTAAGGGAAGTAAGAAAGAAACCGGGTTTTCCACGGCAGAAACCCGGTTTCACTGCCATTTAGACGAGAGGTAAGGTTAGCGTGAAGGTGCTACCCTTCCCCTCTCCTTCACTGGCAACAGTAATGTCGCCGCCCATCGCCCACGCCAGATGGCGCGAAATGGTTAGCCCGATGCCGCTTCCCCCGCTTTGCCGCGCCCGTGAAGGGTCTACCCGATAAAACCGTTCAAACAGATAGGGCAATGCGGCGGTGGGGATGCCCTCGCCCGTATCCTGAATTGCAATGGCGCAAATGTGGTCAGATTGGGTAATCGTGATGGTAATGGCTCCCCCTTCAGGTGTGTAGCGGATTGCGTTCCCTATCAGGTTAATCAAAATTTGGGTGGTACGGTCCGGGTCTGCCTGTATCGTAACAGGAGGAGTAGCGGGGCGCAAGGTGAGCGTCAGTTCTTTGGCGGTGATTTGGGGCTGGAGTTGGCTCAAAATCGTTTGCACCACCGGCTCTACCGCCACCGGTATCAGATTGAGCGACACTTGTCCCGATTCCACCCGCGACAATTCCTGTAAATCGTTCACCAACCGATTGAGCCGCCGCACCTCTTGCGACATTTGAGCAAAAGTTTCCGGGGTTTGGGGCAATAAGCCATCCATCAACCCTTCCAGATAGCCGGAAATGCCGGTCAATGGGGTACGAAGTTCGTGGGCAACATTGGCAATCAGGGTAATACGTTGCTGTTCAATGTGCTCCAACGATTCCGCCATCTGATTAAAGTTCCGCGCCACTTCCGCTACTTCGTCACTTACCGGAATTGCCAACCGTTCGCGGTATTGCCCGGTGGCGATGCGGCGACTGGCGGATGCCAATGCCTGTAAGGGACGAAGAATTTGCCGCGAGAGCAATAATGCGGTGATTAACCCCACTACAGTGGCGGCGGTAGCGGCAAGCAAAAGTGCGTTAAGCGTAGCCTGGCGGAAGATAGATTGAAGGGTGGCAGGGGGAAAGTCAGGGTTCTCTAAAAAGTATGGGGGAAGTTGTGCGGTTAATACCTGCGGAAGCACCCATTCGGCGGTGATAAAAAGCGTGACCACGCCTACAATCACCACGATCATCGGAGCCGCTACCAGATGCCAGCGTAGTTGCCGCCAAAATCTCATGTGCGTTCATCCGTAAATTTGTAGCCTACCCCGCGTACCGTATCAATCAATGTGACTCCCGTTGCCTGTTCCAATTTGCGGCGCACCTGCCCTACATAAACATCCACCACCCGTTCATTCCCGAAAAAATTAATCCCCCATACGGCATCAATCAGTTGGTCACGGGTTAAGACCCGCCCGGCATGGCGCACCAATTCCAACAGCAAGCGAAATTCAGTGGCGGTGAGGTCAATCGTCTGTTTGGCGGGAACCGTCCATGTTTCGTAGCGGTCGGGGTCTATACAAACGTGGCGAAAACAGAGCAACGGGGTCGTGCTGACCACCCCGCGCCGTCGCCGCAAAATGGTGTCCACCCGCGCCACAATTTCACGCGGGCTGAAGGGTTTGGTCACATAATCATCCGCACCCAGGCGTAAGCCAGCCACCCGGTCGGCTTCTTCGCTTCGTGCCGTCAACATTATGATAAATACATCGGAATTTGTGCGTAGACGACTGGCAACCTCCATCCCATCCATACCGGGCAGGTTTAGATCTAAGATGACCAAATCGGGCTTTTCGTTCGCGGCAATCTGTAACGCCGTTTTGCCGTTATCGCTTTGCAACACCCGGTAACCCGCCGCTTCCAAATAGGTACGAAGCACGGTTTGGATGGCACTTTCGTCTTCAACAATCAAAATAGTGCTACTCATAGAGCCAATTATAGCCGAAGTTAGATTTCAGCGGTTAGATATGGCGTATGTGAATAGAGGCGGAAATTAAAATTATCCGTCGCAATCGGTGCATACTGCCGCTGAAAAATCTCGGGGGGCGGCAACGTCTTGAACGGTCCATCTCATCGGTGGTTCAGGGGGCAGGGGGGCGATAATGCCCTCTTCATCGGGCAGAAGGGTAACAGCGGCGGGGTTGCCAATCAAGCCATCGCCCCGTGCCTTTAGAAATGCTTCTTTTCGTGCCCAGAGGGTGTAAAAAAGGGGGAATTGTTTATCGTTAGGATGTGCCAACAACCAAGATTGTTCGGTGGCGGTATAGACAAGGTGCATGATCTCCCGCCATTCGACATCCTGCCGATGGTATTCGACATCTACACCGATAGGGGCATGGCGGCAAAAGCCCATGAGTGCCAACCCGTTGCTATGGGCGATATTAAAATGAAAATCCTTGGTAGCGAGGAGTGGTTTGTGGTGATGGCTATAGGTAATGGGAACTGTAGCAGGGGATTGATTGACATAATGACCTAGCAGGGTTCGCAGAATCCCCCGCCCGATGATGTAATGATTTCGATCCCTTTCAAAATAGAAACGCGCCGCCCGTTCCTGTTCGTTGGGGGTGAGAAAGGGGCGGAGTGCTTGAGGAGAGAAATCATCCAATCGCACCCACCATAGGACAACCTCGTTGAGGGGGAAGGGAGGGAGGGTAGTGTTGGGGGTAAAGTGGTGGGTTCGCACAGGGGTGGTACGGGGCATGGGGCTAAAGCACCCATGTATTGACAAAATAGGATAGTGCAGGAATACCCCCTCTTGGGAGGGGGGAAGGGGGGTGGGTTGTCGTTCTCTTCTGCTTCAATCTTGTTTGTCAGTACACACCCATGCTAGAGACCCGTCCTTTGCATAGGCATTCTTGGTTGCAAGATGAGTGGCAAATATCGGGTCTCTAGCCCCGACCCTTCAGGGCGGGGAACCAGGCGCGTTAGCTATTTGTCACGCCATGCTCGGCGCACACAATTGTTGCCACATGAGCCGATGAAGCGCATCGTGATGGTGGTGCAAATAGAAATGATCTCCGCGGAAGAGGCGCAGGGAAAAGTCCGCCGAGGTATGCTCACGCCAGGGGTCCAGCGTACTGCGGGGAACATCATAATCCGTAATACCGCCCAATGCCACAATCGGGCAGGGGAGAGGGTCAGCCTCCTCATATTGATAGGTTTCGCAAAGCGTAAAATCGGCGCGGAGCAAGGGTAACAATAGGGCGCGGAGTTCGGGATGGTCCAGTACGCCATCAGGGGTGCCGTTCAGGGCGCGAACCCCATCTAGAAATTCCTCATCCGGTAGATGGTAAATCGGCGGCTCTGCATCGGGCAGATGGGCAGCGCGATGGGCGGAAAGGAAAAGTGTCTGAGGCAGAGGGTCGCCCGCGGCGCGAAGGGTGCGGGTCAGTTCAAAGGCAATCAACGCGCCCATGCTATGCCCGAAAAAGGCGAAGGGGCGATCCAGCAGGGGCAGTAGCACCTGTCGCAGTTTCGCAATCAGATCAGGCATGGTGTGAAAGGCACGTTCGACCATGCGGGTTTCCCGCCCCGGCAGTTGCACCGCACATACTTCGATAGTCGGGGCAAGGGCTGTATTCCAACTGCGATAAATGGAGGCTCCACCCCCGGCATAAGGAAAGCAGAAAAGGCGCATCGTGGCGGTGGGTACGGGTTTCAGGTAGGGAAACCATTGGGTATAGAGTGTTGTGTTCATTATTGGTTTTTCTTTGTGACTATTTTGTGGGCACCCTCGCCATAAGTCCTGACGCAAACGACATACACCGGAACTCATGACGGGGTGTGTTTAGGGATGATTATAGTCACGCCACCACGACTTCCCCTTTCGGGTCGAAGAGCACCAACGCTTGGGGATCGCCCGCCTGCGTAATCATCGAATCGGCATAGGGGTCGGGCAGTTCTTCT
>CBKYSX010000139.1:0-8327 GCA_966690745.1 uncultured Ardenticatenales bacterium | reverse complement strand
CTCCTAAAGTCTCCCCCGTAAAGACAGGAGCCATGAGCCGCGCCACCCGCGCCACAATCCCCGACACGGGCGGAACGCGCAGAACCCGCCGCCCCCAGCTCAACAAATCCCGCGCCAAGCCCAGCAATTCATCGGTGGCGTGTTGGTGGGGCGAACGATCATAGAACCAGTAGAGCAATAAGCCGAAGTGCATCACGAACAGCAACAACGCCACATCCTTTTCCTGTTTGGCGTTGGGCGCGTCGGTGGTTGTCTGCACCAAACGCAAAAACGCGCCCATTCCGATTTTCCGAATCTCCTCCGTCTTTTCCCCTAATACCGCTACCGGGCTGGTGGGGGTCAACATCGAACCCACCGCGCCAATCAACGCCCCGCGATATTGCCCGATCCGCTCCAGATGGGCGCGCATCACAATCACAAACTGGTCGGCAAGCGTAGCGGGGGGCAAATTTTCAATATCCTCCGCCAAATCCACCGTCATACGGTTATAGACTTCTAAAATCAACTCTTCCTTGCGGTCAAAATAACGATAAGTCAACCCTAACGAACAGTCGGCGCGTTGGGCGATGTCCCGCATCGTGGTCGCGTCATACCCTTTTTCGGTAAACAACGCCAATGCTGTCAGGAAAATATGTTCGCGGGTACGTTCGCCTTTGGTAATCGGGGTGGTCGGGGCTTGCATGACGGTTTCCCTGTGAATGACGGTGTACATCCGTACACCGGGAATTAAAAAATGAACATATTATAATTTTATCCCGATTCGCCTGATTCTTTCAATTTTTAGATACAACCACCCGTTCTTGTTTGTGAGAATACTTTTCAACAAACGCAGGTATGTTGAGACTGAACCAGATAGTGCCAATAAGATAAAACACGGCGGGGATGGCAAAGAAAAGTAAGTATCCATGCCAGACAGGATGAGGCGTGTCCAAAAAATCTCTGCCAAATTTCCCATGGAGAAGTTCTACGATAATCGCACTGATTGCCATCCCTGCCGCCAATCGTTGCCCTTTATGTTCTTGTAAATCGAAGAGCCTTGTTACCATTCCTATTAATACGCCCGTCAACCCACCTATCACCGCCCCCGGTAGTACCCCGCCAATGCTGACACACACAAAAATTATGATCCAGGAGAAGTCAGGGATATAGGAGAAATCAAAGGGTTCTTCGCTAAGATAAGCCCATAGCAAAGGGGAAACGAGAGCATAAAGCAAAGCCAGTTTGGTTCCGGTGCTAACCCCTTCCCATCCTATCCACCTAACCCATAGTTTGATTTCTTGCCAACGCAAATTTTTCACCTGTGTATACCTTGTGTTTAGGAAAATGTAATACCGAACTCTCTTATCGCACCCATAAATCTTCCCAAAAAGAGCGGTGGAAAGAATACTTAAGCCAGTAAGTTATCAGTCGGATGTTCTGCTTCTACAAAACGGGGTAAACGATGAGCCAGACAAACACATGCACTAAGATATACAAGAGTAGGAACCCCTAAGAAGAAAAGATAGAAACCTAAACCTTCCAGCTCGATCCTGAAAAAAATTGAAACAAAGGGCAGATGAATCAGTGACGCAATTGCCACACCAATAGATAATCCAACAACGTTAGGGTGTTGCTGAAAGCGACGAAGGGAAAAGCGACCATAAACGTTACCCATGAGTGCTCCCGTAACTGCCCCTAAAATAAGGGCAGGAATCCCTCCAATAATCATTCCGTATGTGACAAAAATCAGGGCAAAACCAAAGGCACCAACTATCTGTAAAGCACCGGCAGAAATCTCTGTTAATAAAGTACCCCGGTCAAATGTCGTCGAAGCCAAAAGAGAGATTCCCAATGCCAAAGATCCAACAACTTCCAGGACAACCTTAAGAACTGCTGGAATCATCAGGTAAGTTAGGGCGAGTTTTACCCCCGTTTCCGCTCCCTTTGAAACTCCCGTTTTTATCCATACGCTAATATTTGTGCTGTTTTCCGTTTCCATAATGTACCTTATCCCTCTGTCAAAGGTGGATATGACCGACCATACACGACGACCTCACGCCGTTTGGCGATCAACCGGGGCAAGTTGTCGCTCAACCACACACTGAAAACAAGAAAGATCGCAGACGGAACCCCGATGAAAAACAAATACGGTTCCATGTCTGTTCCGGGTATGTCCGTTCCGGGTCGCTCGGAAAACATCCACATACCCACATGATTAATCGCCACTGCCATCAAAAATGCCACACACGCCCCCACCGCCAGCCGATTCCAACGATAAGGTGCAATATGGGATAACGACAACACTCCACCTAAAATCCCCCCTGACACCATCCCGATCAGCGTAGCGGGCAAAACCCCCAGCACACTACCAAAACCAAGATAAAAACCGGTAAAAACAAGCCCTGCAACCAAGGCTCCCACTGCCCCGGCCGGGTCGGATAACAAACGCGATTCCCCGCCCGTTAGTACCGATTCGATATCCACCGCCATCTGCCAGACAAGCGCAAGCACGGTAAAGACAAGCGGCAACAGCACATAACCGATAGCAAGGATGCTCCCCCATTTTGCGCCCTGCCCCATCCCGGTTTGTACCCATTGGCGGAATTGTTGTTTCTCAAATGTATCGTTCACAATTACCTCCGTTATCACATTGATGAACATGTTCATTTTTAATTATAAGGTACTTTTACCTTGTGTCAAGATATAAAATGAACGAGTTTACTTTTGGTAAAAGAAAAAGAGGCATTGCAATTTTGCAATGCCCCTTCGGAGGAACGATAATCCCGATTGTCTATCAGCCCACCGCACGTTGCGGGATGAACGTCACATCCCTGCACATGCGGCTATCATCACACCACCCCTTATCAGGGGTTTGGGTATGCCATTCTGCACCTGTAATAACAGATAGCGAATGTTTCCTGCCGTTCACTTTTCACTGTTCACTAACCACTAATTACTATACCTTTGCCCTCGCCGCGAATTCCGCCCCGGTAGACGGGCGGCGGTGTCCTTCCACAATCCAATCCGCGCCATAACTGACAATCAACGCTAACTCTTTTTGTAGATCGGCGGGATCGTGGTCGCCACGCACGGAGCCGTAGGGAATATCCCCCACAAACAAAACATTGCCGGGGGTCACACGCACAACACAGGAATCCTTTTCATGCAACCCACCGAGATGGGTCATTTCAAAGCGATAGCCGCCGATGTCAATCTCAAAGGTATCGGTAAACGTGGTGTGGGCGGGAATTGCCTGAAATTCCGACCAATCGGGTACGGCGGCATTCATGGTTGCGGCAATAGTTTGGCGCACCTTCGACTCGCCCGCTTTTTCAATGTTGTATCCTGCGCTCCAGGGTTCGGTTGCCATCACGTTCAGATGATGTTGCGTTCCCTCATGGGCAATCACCGTTGCCCCCGGCAAATAACAACTGCCAAAAACATGATCCCAATGGTGATGGGTCAGCAAAATATGGGTAACAGGCGGAGCCTCAATCGTCGCCAACGCTTCCTGCAACAATCGAATATGAAGCGGTCCGTTCCCGCTATCAATCAACACCGTCCCTGTTTCCGTCACCACCACGCCCAGCCACGGGCGCACCCGCCGGATGTCACCCGACAGGGCGTAAATCCCCCCGGTTAAATATTTGAGACTTGGGTTCATAAAAAAGTACATGTTGCATAATGTATATACGGCAGAGCAAAGAAAGGGGAGCGGTGAAACGACAACCCACCCCCTAACCCCCTCCCAAGAGGGGGAATGTGGTGTGGTAATTTCTGCTTTCTGCCGTTTATGCACTATGCAGTCGTTACAGTTTTGCGATTGCCCCTGCCAATAGCTCCCGAAATTCATTGCCCAACACGCCCTGCACCGCTTCCGGGGCGGCATCATAGAGGGTACGTTGTCGTTGAAGCACATCGGCGCGATATTCCTCTAACGCAGGGGTTAAGTCATGGTGCGCCTCAAGGGTGTTTAACAGGGTTATCGCCACATCTGTATCATTCAGGTCGCCTAAATGCTCTTGAACACCGGCGCAGGCATTGCGTAAGGCTTTGCTGTTGGCAAGGGTATCGCTGAACAAATCCAGCACATAACGCAACCGCTTGACTTCAATTCGTAATTGATGAACCGTAGGCAAATCGGCACTCGCTATGGTGGGTTCATAGGCACGAACCGCCTCATAACGGGACCATATCATACTCCCGGCAAAATCCCGCACCTGTGACGGGCTAACCCCCTCACTTGCCCCGTCTTTGATAACCCCTTCGCCCTCAATCGTGACAAAGGCAATCAATTGATCCATCAGGCAGACGTATTTGTGGCTGTTCAGCAATTCAAACATACCTTTACGTCCTGTGTCCCGTTGGCGGTTTACAAAATCGTAGAGCGGTTGCAACCCGGCCCGAAATGTTTCATCGTGCGGGGCGGCATAGGCATCAAGTGCCATCAAAAAAACATCGGCATCCCGCACCACGCCCAGTGTCCGTGCCAATTTGCGTAAGCCGCGCCGTAGCACCTGTACTTGACGGGAGTCATACACCACCCCGCCCAATTCCGCCAGCACCGCCCGCAAACGGCGAGTTGCTACCCGCGCCTGATGGATGCCTTCGGGGTCTTCCCCTTTTTCGGCAATCGGCACGGCTTTCCGCAATTTCCGCATATGCGTCGCCAGTACACTGCGCCCTGCTTCGGCAAGGGATGCCGCGGGGGTCATGGGGGTGCGCTCTGCCGCCGCTTGCAACGCCTCATCCACCATATACATCCGTTCCCACAATGCCCATGCCCGTTGCGCCTTGCTTCTGGATTCCGGCTCCAACGGCAATTGCGTCAGGAATTTGGACATCAACAGTTCCAGATGGGTAGGGTTGCCTTCGCCTTTTAATTCAATTTCCACCTCATGCAGTTTCTCGCTGGCTCCCCCCGCCACCACTTTGCCCCGGTCTAACGCCACCTCGCCCACGAGCATCCCGTTGTGGTAAATATTCCAGGTGCGTCTGCGGTTGTGAATCGTCATCAACCGTTGTAAGGGCGCATCCCCGATGATGGCATGAACCGGCTCAGCAATATCGGCAACCCATGTTTTTGGCTCCAATGGCTCACCATCGCCCAATTCAACCTCAATTTCGGGGCGGATATGGGTTGCACCCTGCACCAGTTTGGGTCCCTTTAGCGTCAACAACCCCTTGCCATTGTCATAGCGCAGGCGCAGAGAATGTTTCGCACCCCGCACGGCGTATTCCTCCGTATCCAAAAGCGTGTCACGCAAATCGTGGGTTTCCCGTTCGCCCAACAGATAGGGGCTAAGGTCTAGTTTTTCAATGTCGTCTGCCTTAATTCGTTTGGTCGCTCGAAACTTTGCTTCTATTTCCATATCTATCCACCCTTTTTGTCGTTCTTTGTGGTCTTTGTGCATTCGTGACCTTCGTGTTAGCCGTAAGCCGTTGCCGTTTCTGCGTCCCGCTTTCTGCTTTCTACGTCCCGCCGTTCCACCACCATCTTCAACCCCCCTTTGGGGCGCAGGGTAATCAAGGGGTCAGTGCGAACCCGCGTCCCCACGGGCAGGCGGAAGCGGAACCGTTGCGCCAGCGTTGCCAGCAACAGCCGTGCCTCAATCATGGCAAACGAATTACCGATACAAACCCGCGGACCCGCCCCGAAGGGCAGATAGGCATATTTGGGGCGATCCCGTTCCTCCGCCCACCGTTCGGGAATAAAAGCATCCGGCTGATCCCACCACCGTTCGTCGCGGTGAGTGGCAAAGGTCGCAATCCCGATCTGGGTCCCTTTTGGCACATCAAAATCGCCAATACGGGTATCTTCAATCGCCATACGCCCGATGAAATAGGCAGGCGGATACAGGCGCATCGCCTCTTTCACCACCATATCGGTATAGGGCAGGGCGCGAAAATCGGCATAGGTCGGGGTGCGCCCCTCCAATACGGTATCCAACTCTTCATGCAATTTTGCCTCTACCGCCGGATTCTGCGAGAGCAAATACCACGTCCACGCCATTACATTGGCGGTGGTTTCATGCCCCGCCAGAATCAGCGTAATGGCTTCATCCCGAATCTGCTTGTCGCTCATCGGGTTGCCTTCATCGTCCCGCGCCGCCAGCAACATCGAAAGCAAATCACCCCGGTCCGTGCCATCGGCACGCCGTTCCCGGATCAGGCGGTAGACAATTTCATCAAAGGTGGTGACGACTTTCGGCTCTTGTAACCCCGCAGGGGTCGGAATCCACTCCGGCACAATCGAGGTTTGGATGAAGCGGTTTTGCATCACTTCCAGGGCATGGGCAATCATCGCCGCTTCCGATGCCATCTCGGTATCAAACAATGCCTTTACCACAATCGCCATGGTCAGGTTCATCATGGCATCGCTGACCCCCAGCGTTGTCCCATCCTGCCATGCCGCGCTCTGCTGTTCGGCAAATGCCGTCATAATATCGGCGTACCCTTCAATCCGTTTATGGTGGAAGGCGGGTTGAATCAACTTGCGTTGCTTCTGCCAGAACTCTCCATCACTGGTCAGCAAGCCATATCCGAGGTATTTTGCCAACCCTTTTTTCGGGTCGCTGTAATCGGGGTCTTTGTGGTAAATTGCCGCATCCGTCACCAACACCTGCTGGATATGGTCGGGGTGACGAATTACATACACATCGTGGGCTTTGAAGCGAATCCGGTAGACATCCCCATGTACGCTAAAGGATTCGCGCACTTTTTCGGTAATGTCATAGGAGCCAAGCAGAAGGCTACCAAGGGCAAAAACAATATTGCGTTGTTGGGCAGAAGGAGGAACATTCATAATCTAGAGAAGAGAGGGGAGAACGGAGAGCGGAGAAACGACAAATTGAGATACAGATAGAGGTTAGAGATAGAGATAGAGAAGTTTGGGGGAGAAGCACTTTCCTTATTGAAAAGGACTTTATCCTACCACCTCTCTATCTCTATCTCTAACCTCTATCTTCCGCCCTACCCTACGCTGTAACCATTTCGGGAATACGGGTCGCCAATTGAATACCACGCGCCGCAAGGACTTCGCGGGCAACCGTTTCATTCCGTTTCCAGAAATCCATTCCCACCGTAAAGCCGTAATGGGCAACCTCGCGTACCTGTTCGTAGGACATCATGCCCCGGAAGGCGAGCGTGGGGTCGGTGGGGTGGGGTTCAATCAACATAATATTGACATGGGGATGATGTCGTTTCACTTGCTTGATGTGGTAGAGCAACCCGCCATGCAACGCGGCGCGGGTGATTTGGTTGGAAACCGCCAGCGGACCCCGATTCACCAGATGCCCCGCCGGTTCGCCCCGTTGGTAATCCCCTTCAGTAGTGGGTTGGTTTTCGTAAGGCACCATGGGGTTCACCACCATCACCAGATCCGCGCCTTGCTCCACCGCAAGGTCTATACTCGCCGTGCCGCGCATCCCGCCATCAATATAATCGCGCCCGTTGATGCGAACCGGGCGGTAAATCAGGGGTAGGGCGCAGGAGGCGGCAACCGCTTTTTCCAACGGCGCGGGGTTTTCACGGTTAAAGACCGTGCGTTCACCATTTTCCAAATCAGTGACAACAATGTGCATATCGTAGGGCAGGTTTCGCATATCGTTGCCCACGCCATGCTTGCGGTACATATTGTACAGATAACGCTGAATCAGGCGGGTATCGAATAAGCCCGTCGGGAGTAATTCTTCCGCCGCCCGTCGTGCCCCGGTCAGAAGGTCGCCGCTCTTGAAAAACGCACCGGTGGCATTAAGGAGCGTGAGCGGGAAAAACAGCCCTTTTTCAATGACTTCGCCTACATTCGGGAAAAGGGTAGCCAGCGGACCACATTCTCCGAACAACGCCATATCTTCCCGCATCCGACTATACAATGTGTTGAGCGGAATCCCGCTTGCCAGCAGGGAGGCAATAAACGCGCCCGCACTCGTCCCCACATACATATCGAAGGTATTGACGCTTCGATTCAGCCACACTTCATTGATGGCTCGTAATACCCCCACCTCAAATGCCACCCCCGTCACACCGCCGCCCGCCAGCACCAATGCTACTTTCTTCGTTGACATGATTTTTGCGACCTCGCAATCTTAATATTTGGTTGCGTTCCTTTTTCCATGAGGTTTCAACCTCATGCTGATACGGCAAGCCTGCTCAAGCAGGCTAAACAGCCCGCGACACGGGGTTGAAACCCCGAACCATCACGGGGCTAAAGCACCCGTGCTACAAGAACGAAACCCTATCGGGTTCTAACCCCACAGGGGTTTTGTTCTCTTAGCACGGGGTTTCAACCCCGTGTTTCTGTCACCTTAACTCGTCGGCATCAGCCGCCCGATGGCGCGTTGCAATTC
>CBKYSX010000138.1:0-8337 GCA_966690745.1 uncultured Ardenticatenales bacterium | reverse complement strand
CCATAGGAGGAATCAGGTGATAAAAACGGTAGCGTTCCGGAAATGTCCGAAGCTCCCCTGCGGCGCGTTGGAACACACCGGTACGGTCGAACAGTAATTTACCCGTTGCAACTGCCGCATGAAGCCATAAATCTCCTTGGGGTTCCAGCGCATCCCAAAAGGCGGCTTCCGCCCACCAGTGGAAATGGATATCAATATCGTTCCGTACCGCATGGGTAGAATGAGCAGGCGTGGGCGTGGTGGTTACTACCAGTAGGTCCACATCCGAATCCGCCCATACGCGCCCTCTTTCGCTGGCACCAAAATGCCAGACCGCCAGCACCTCGTTGCTTTTTTGCAACGACTTGGCAACGTTTCGCGCTACAACTTGTTGGGTAATTTCGTTCATGGAGAGTGATTAGTGGTTAGTGAAAAGTGATTAGTACACGACAGTAACTGTAGTACGGTCATGGGGTAGATGCGGTAGGGACTTGTTTGACTACACGGGGAAGCCACAAGTAGAGGATGGGCATTAGTACCAGTTCCGTCAATGTTGAAACGATTACATCCGCACTGAAAATAATATCAGGGCGCGCCGAGCTAAAACGGGTTAATCCCCCTAGAAAAATAATCGTAAACAGCACCATCAAAACCGATTGATAACGGCGCAGGTTACTGGTCGCTAGGATAAAAAAGACACCGATTGCCCCTAACAGCCCTCCCAAGAAACGAACATGATTATCCTGTACAAGGTAGCGGGATTCGTTGGTCACTTCCAGAAATGAACTATCACCTTGCAACCCCAGTGTCTGAATCCCCCCGCCCCCGACATTGATTCCAATCAGCATCATCACACCCCCTACCAGGATAAGAATACCTTTAAAGAGTGTAACCGTCATAGGGTTGTCCTTATTTCAAAAGGGTTAGAAGGCATGCACTTCCAGTGAAAAATGAAGGTGAAAATAATCCCCAATGGGAACTATTTTTACCTTCAACGGCGTACCTGCTACGGGTATTTAGTGATGAAGCCCGGCTTTTTCGCCCCGTTCCAAATGGACGAGAAGCACGGAAATATCGGCGGGATTCACCCCGTTGATCCGGCTGGCTTGCCCCACCGTGACGGGGCGGAAATGGTGCAATTTCTGTTTTGCTTCGTTCCGCAACCCCTTGAGATTCATGTAGTCAAAATCGGTCGGGATGGCGCGATCTTCCAACGCTTTCATCTTCTCAATTTGGAGCGTTTGCATGTGGATATAGCCCGCATATTTCGCCTGAATTTCGACCTGTTCGGCTTCGTCCGCTTTTAATCGTTCGGCAGGCGGCAGAATCTCCGACACCAGTACATAACTGCTCTCTGTACGACGTAGAAATTGGAGGGCATTCACGCCATCATCCAGTAAAGGCAATCCCAGCCGCGCCATCGCTTCGTTGGCATTATTGGGGGTAAGATAACTCTTTTCAAGACGCTTTAATTCCCCCGCAATGGCGGTACGTTTGGCTTCTACTGCCTCGTGGCGCGTCTTGCTTACCAGCCCCGCTTCATAGCCATAATGGGTCAAACGTAAATCAGCATTATCTTGACGCAGGAGCAGACGATATTCGGCACGTCCCGTCATCTGACGGTAGGGTTCACGGATTTCACTTGTCACCAAATCATCAATCAACACACCGAGATAGCTTTCATCCCGCCGTAAATGTAAGGGAGCTTTGCCCTGTACTTTCAGAGCGGCATTCATGCCCGCCACCAGTCCCTGCGCCGCCGCTTCTTCATAGCCTGTGGTACCGTTCAATTGTCCCGCATGGAACAACCCTTCAATCTTTTTGGTTTCCAGCGAGGGGTAGAGCTGATGGGGTAGAACATAATCATATTCGACCGCATAGCCAATCCGCATCAATTCGACATTCCGCAGAGCGGGAATCGTGCGGAGCATTTGCCATTGCACATCTTCGGGCAAGGACGTACTGCACCCTTGCACATAGACTTCGTTGCTTTGCCACCCTTCCGGCTCTAAAAAGAAGCCATGGGATTCTTTGTCGGCAAAGCGCACAATCTTGTCTTCAATGCTGGGGCAATAGCGCGGACCTACCCCTTCGATAATGCCCGTAAACATGGGCGCACGATGGAGGTTTTCGCGCACGATGTCATGAAATTCGGCGGTGGTCTGCACCAGATAGCAGGGCAATTGGGGTCGCCATTGCATCGCCGATTGACTGGCGGGGTCATCTACCGGAAAAATAGGGCTGGGGTCGCCCAACCGCGCCATCCAGTTTTCGGGATGGTGGATACCCGCATTGGGATAGGCGAACGAGAAATATAAAGGGACATCACTCCCCGGCTGGGGTATGGTCTTGTTAAAATCTATCGTGCGGGCATCAATACGGGGCGGGGTTCCGGTTTTTAATCGCCCCATTTCAAAGCCAAAATCACGATAGGTATCGGAAAGCGCAATGGCTGTTCCTTCGCCATCCCGTCCGCCATCACGCAGGGTTTCGCCCGTAATCAATCGCCCGCGCAGGAAAGTTCCCGTGGTTACGACAATGGCTTTGCCCAAAAAGACCCGATCCAACGAGGTGCGTACCCCCTTGACACTGCCTTCTTGTAACAAAATCTCCTCAACCTTGCCCTGTTTAATATCCAGATGTGGGGTGCGTTCCAATTCTAACTTGACCAGCCAGCTATAGAGCCGCTTGTCTGCCTGGGCGCGAAGTGCCTGCACCGCCGGACCCTTGGAGGAATTCAACATCCGAATTTGTAAGGCGGCACGGTCTGTCAATACACCCATTTCGCCGCCGAGTGCGTCAATCTCTTTAACAAGGTGTCCTTTTGCGGGTCCGCCAATGCTGGGATTGCACGACATATAGCCGATGGTATCCAATGCCATCGTCAACAATAAAGTTCGTGCGCCCATGCGTGCCGAAGCCAATGCCGCTTCGCACCCGCTATGTCCACCCCCGATTACAATTACGTCGTACATCGTCTCGAAACCTTTGTGCTATGATTCCTGTAAGTAAAGGTAGAACGATAAAGAAACCGCAACCACGAATGAGCCGTTTCTCTACAACTCTATCTGCATAATTATAGCGCAAAAACGAAATGATACGGGTTTTCCCATACTGCATTGGGTTTGGGTTGACCCTTCAACCTATGGTACACTTACAGAAGTGAAAAACGGTGTCGTCCGCAATGTAACCAACGGCGACACGACACAAGGAGAATTCACATGCCTACCCTCGGTCCTCTCGAACTTGTATTAATTGTCGTCGCTTTGATCCTCGTCTTTGGCGTGGGCAAATTGGGCGATGTCGGTAAGTCCCTCGGTCGCGGTATCCGCGAATTTCGTCAAGAAGTGGGGAACCCCAATAACAATGCCAACGCTACTGGCGTAAAAAAAGTTGATTTGATTGAAGAATCGGAACAACCCAAAAATTCATAATTTTTTGCAGAAATAAAAAACGCGCCTTGTGAATCACAGGGCGCGTTTTTTTATATGGATTCTACGTTTCTCAAGCCGGAACCAATTCTAATTCAGGCTCATGTACTTTCATTTCTGCTTCGGGGCAAGGGGATTCAACCTCAAACGATACTTCGCGCCCGCATAAGGCACTTTCATAGATGGCTTCGATCACCCGTACCCCGACATAGCCCTGTTCCGGTGTCACTTGCGGTTCGCTCCGCCCCAGACAAACATCCACAAAATGTTTCAGCTCATTGCGGTGGGAAGGCACCCCGCTTTCGCGCAATACCGGTGCAAATTCCATTTGCGTACCGAACAATTCCCCTTGTACCCGCAGAACATCCGTCCCCTTCATTTCGGGGTTGTGCAATTCTGCTCCGCCCGATGTGCCTTGCAGACGAAGATAGATGTCATCCGCATCGCCCGTCAGGTTTGCCGTGCTGACTTCTAGTGACAGATGCCTTCCGTCTTCAAAGCGGACGAGTGCCATTGCCGCGTCTTCGACAGGATAAGGCGAAGTTTCCGTGGGGCTAATCAGTTGGGGTAATTCCCCTTTGGCTTTGTGAATCGCGCCTGATACTGATTTCACTTTGGGGAAGCCCAACATCCACAAGGCGAGGTCCAGAATGACGATACCTGTATCCCAGAGCGGACCGCCGCCTGTTTGGGCTTTCGAGGTGAGCCATGAACTGCTTTCGCCCGCTCCGGCACGGCTCAACCAGCCTGCTTTTGCCGCGTAGACTTCGCCCAACGCCCCTTGTTGCATCATCAATTTCAGGGCACGGCTATCTTCCCGAAAACGATTGTTCATGCCGGGGAACAACACACGCCGATGGGCACGGGCGGCGGAAATCATCCGTTCCGCATCACGGCTGGTCATTGCCATTGGCTTTTCAACCAGAACATGTACCCCTTTTTCCAAACATCCTACCGCAATGGCGGCATGGAGATAGTTCGGCACAGCGATGCTGACGGCATCCACTTCGGCGTTGGCAAGCATTTCGCGGAAGTGCGTATAGACCAAGGGAATGTTATAGCGATTGGCAATATGCTGGGCACGGTTGCCGTTGACATCACTGATTGCCACCACTTCAACATCGGGGATATGCAGATAATTCGGGATATGCCCGTGGGTGGGGCCTGTGGCAATCGCTCCAACCCCAATAATACCGACTCTTAATTTACGCATAGGGTGCGACCCCCTTTACAATATAGATAACGGTACGCCCGTTTTCAACAAAAAGGGGGTACTGCCCCATGCCCTGCACGGAGTCGTACCCCCAACTTCGACGTTGGCGTATGATGATAGTTTACATCATTATTGGCTAAAACCCCAAAAAATGGTTGAAGTTTCGACTTTTGTAAATATTTCACAAGAACTGCAAAAATTGAAAAATGGTGCAATACGCACCTACACCATCAACGCCTCTACCCTCCCCCGCGTTTCATCGTCCGGTTTCATACGGGCATCGGCGCGGCGATGGAAATATTCACGCCAGCCAGACTCGCGGAAGTAGCCTCGTAACAGGTCCGCTACCAGATCAACCTGCTGATAGGTGGTTGCCAATTCCATCGCAAAGATAAAACGGAATTGATGTTCGTCGGGGTCAATCTCACCCGCCTCATGGATTTTGGCTAATGCCGCTTCAAAGTTACCTTCATTCGCAAAGGCATAGCCCACATTAATCACATTGCGGGCGATGTAGCGAGTGCAAATCCGTGTCAGTTCCTCAATCGGTTGGGCATGGTCATCTACCCGCACATCATAGAGAACACCTTCCCACCGATTTTTGGGGAGCGGACCCTGCACAATTTTAAGCGCGGCAGATTGTTGCCCACGAAAATCGCCCCCCACCGCTTGCCCTGCCCGCAGGGCGGCAAGCAATCGGACAACCAACAATCCGTCTGACTGCTCAAATGCCTGTGCCATTGCATCAGGAACGTCGGAGGTTGCCATCATATTGGCTTGCACGGCATAGTTTTCCCCCACGCGATGCCCGGCATAGCGGATACAAGCCTCGCCGGTGTACGATCCCACATCACCGTTGACATCCAGCATCCCCACCTGCCGGTTGGCGTGCCCCTCATCACCCGACAACACCGCCACCAATGCTTCGCGGGCACTGTGTCCGTTCCGCATCAATGTCAAACCACTGGGACCATGCGCCACCCGCACCATTGCCTGTGTCGCCACCACCCCGACTCCGGCTTCCGCCCACGGGCAAAGCGACCCCACCCCCGTAATCGCTGTTTGAACCGCAACTCCCATCTCGCCCGTGGTTTCATCCCGCGCCACAATCGAATAGGTCATGCTAAATCTCCCAATGTATCGAATGATCAACGTATAAAACCCTCGTTTCTCTATAGGCGATACGCGATGAAACAACAAGAAACCGGGGGCTGAACCCCGGTTTCTTGTTTCATTTCTATAAAAGAATACTACTTCAACAAATCCCGCAACGCACCTTCCAGATTCGGAAAGCGGAATTCAAAGCGTTTGTCTTGCAATGCCTTCGGAATCACCCGTTGCCCGTCCAGGGCAAAGGTGGCGGCTTCGCCCAGCACCATTTTAATGGCAAAGGCAGGGGTCGGCATGAAACTGGGGCGATTCAAGACCTTGCCTGTCACTTTGGCAAACTCTTTTTGAGTCACGGGATTAGGCGCAGTCAGATTATAGGGACCTTGCGCGGCGTTGTCGTCCAGCAACAGACGAATGGCGTTGACTTCATCATCTATATGAATCCACGAAAGGTATTGCCGCCCGTTCCCCACCGGACCCCCGGCAAACAGCTTAAATGGCAAGGTTAGAACCGGTAACGCTCCCTCTTTTTTATCGAAAACCACCCCGGTACGCAACAACACCCGCCGTACTCCCATACTTTCGACCTCGGCGGTACTGGTTTCCCAATCACGACATACGCTGGCAAGAAAATCGCTCCCGGTGGGCGATGTTTCGGTGATAATCTCATCGTCGTGAACGCCGTAATATCCGATAGCAGAAGATTGAAGCAACGCTTTGGGTTTGTTGGTCGTGCGGCGGATTGCATCTACCACCGCCTCCCCTGCTCTGACACGGCTTTCACGAATAATTTTTTTGCGACTGTCCGTCCATAAGCCCCCCTGCGGGCTGATGTTGGCTCCTGCCAGATTGACAATCGCATCGGTTCCTTCGGCTTCGGTATACCAGCCTTCCCCTGTTTTCGCATCCCACTGTACCAACCGCGCCGCCGTCGGCAAACTTTTGTCCGGTTTCGAAGCGTTTCGGGTTAAGACCACTACCTCATGTCCATCTTTGACCAGACTATGCGCCAACGCACTACCGATCAACCCCGTTCCGCCGGTGATAATGACTTTCATTGTTCTTTCTTCCTCCTAAAGGGTTGTTGTTCATTGTAAAAGTTTCCCATCATTATAGCCGTGCGACAAATTACAGAGTACGCAACGTATGAGAGTTAAGACGATTTTGGTTTAGGAGGAAGGTTGCACCATTTTGTGAAGTAGGCGATGCGCCGCCCACCGTGCGCCCCGTTCATGGAGTTGGTGTTGGACGGCGGCAAGTGCTACACGGGTCCGGTCATTAAAGAGGGAACAAAAAGCGTGACCTATCTCTTCTGCTGTTGCATGGTTCGGGTCAAGGGCGCGTGCAAGCCGGTGGATTTGAGCATCATAGGCAATTGCAAACTGGTCACTGGAAAAGGGCAGAATCAATGCAGGTTTACCAAAATAGAGACATTCTGTAAAAGAATTGTTACCGCCATGGTGTATCATTGCATCCACATAGGGCAACAACGCCTGTTGCGGCACAAATTCTTCAATCCATACATGGTCATTTGCCATATCTGCCAACAGGTGAACGGCACTTCCCGCCCCAACAATGACTAAGGCATCCGGGCAAGCCCCCCGAATTCCGGCAATTACCTTTCTTATCACATCGTCCCGTACTGATAGAAAAGTTCCAAATGCTACCAATACACGACAGGGGAACTTTTGCATGGCTTCAATCCTGGCTTCCCAGGCTTCGGGCAAAGGAGATTCAATAACACTATGCCCCATCCAAATATGGCGAAGGTCAGGCGCAATCGGCGGGGTGCTTAGTTCAGGGTAATGTAAAATCAGTGCGTGGGGGGAAGTCAGGCGGAAGGCACGGTCTACCAACGGCAAAGCAGAGTCATAGGCGGCAATAACCTGATTAAACCTTTCCGTGAAAGCATGGTCCGTCGCTTTGACCGCTTCGAGCAGGATGGCAAGTTCCTCATCGGACGGGCGCAATTCGGGCAACCACGCATAAGGGTAGCCAAAATAGCCCTCTTCCGGCACAAAATAGGTCGGGTGTCCCGGTGAGATCGTGGCAAAGGGCAAGCGCAAACAGTACAGTGCCAGCGTCACGGAATAAGAAAGCTGGTCAATAATGTACCAATCGGGACGCACTTCGGAATGAAGCCGGGCAATCTCAGCCCGAATACGCTCCGGGTCCGCCAGCATATCCATCCGACGATGCCGTGTTTGAAGTAGTAAGGTCGGGACCGCGCCCGCTTTTGTCGCTTCAAAGAAGGCATTCAGCCGCTCCTTCTCGCTCTCCGCCTGTCGGGTTTGGGCGGCAATCCCTGTATTAGAATTTCGGGTGACACGTAACGGGTAAAACGCCAACCCCGCCGCTATTATTTTGTCGGCAAACTCAGGGGCAGATGCAAGCGTGACCGTTGCGCCTGTTTCACGCAATGCTACTGCCAGCGACAGCATTTGTCCGAAATGGGAATAAAAAGGGGGGCAGATCAGAACGATAGAAGGCATTATGGGAAGTCCGCCATTTCCGCTTTCTGCTTACCGCTTGCGGTTACCCCGTACCGCCCTGCCACCTCGTGGTAGTACGCCCCGAACGCCACGGCAATCTGACGGATGTCAA
>CBKYSX010000137.1:0-8374 GCA_966690745.1 uncultured Ardenticatenales bacterium | reverse complement strand
GAAGTGACCCACGCCATGCGCCTCTTCGATTTTATGAACGACCGCAACGCGCCGGTTGCCCTGCAAGCCATCGAAGCCCCCCGCGCCGACTTCGGCTCCCCGCGTGAACTCTTTGAAAACGCCCTGCACCACGAACAAAAAGTGACGGAATCCATCAACCGCTTGTACGGCATCGCCACCGACAACCACGACTACCCCACCCGCGTCATGCTGGAATGGTTCATCAATGAGCAGGTGGAAGAAGAAAAAACCGTACAGGGGATTCTGGATGAATTTGCACTCGTGGGGGATAACAAGGTGGCATTGTTTATGATTGACAAACAACTGGGGGCGCGGCAGGCGGAAGGGGCAGGGGGCGGAACGGCGGAATAACCCCGAAGGGGTATCCATCTCACGCCCCGCCGGGAGGACACAATGGGGACATTGTGTCTATACTGTCCATTCAGGATATGAAAAACACCTGTTTATTAGCCCCGTCCCTTTAGGGCGGGGAAAACGGCGACGACAAACCTCACGCAAAGAACGCAAAGCCGCCAAGGATTTTTTGTAGGGGCGGGTCAGGCAAACCAATGCCTCCCAACATGCACCCGTTGTGTGCATCGCACATGCGCGAAGCGATGCCCGCCGTTATGCCCATAACACGAGGTTGAAACCCCGTACTAGCAGAACAAAACCCCTCCGGGGTTCAACCCTTCAGGGTTTCGCCCTCTTAGCACGGTCACTTTAGTGCCGTGCCCCCGCGCCACCCCTTCCCCAAGCAAACACCGCAAAAAAAGGAATCGGGTTTATGCCCGGTTCCTTTTTTTATACAGCGTCTGCCGTTTTCTGCGTCCTGCGTCCCGCGTCCTGTGCTTACTTATTATTCCGCCGCAGGAACGCCGGGATGTCCAAATCTTCGCGGTCAAACTGCTTGGGCGCGAAATCGCGGGGCGGCTGTTGCGAAGCGGTATTGCCCGTCGCTTGCGGGCGGGCGGCGGGTTGGGTCGGTGCGCTCTGCGCGGGCGCAGAGGCGGTATACGCAGGCGGCGGGCTACTTTGCTGGGTGCTGGCGGGGCGTTGCGGCGTAATCACTGCCGCGCCGGAGGTACTGCGGCGCACCTGCCCTTGCTGTTGGTCAAACCCCGTGGCAATCACGGTAATCCGCATTTCATCTTGCAACGCCGGGTCAATCACCGCCCCGAAGATGATGTTCGCGTTCGGGTCGGTCAAACCGCGAATAATCTCCGCCGCTTCATTGACTTCAAACAGGCTCAAATCTTCCCCGCCGGTGATGTTAAAGAGAACGCCCCGCGCCCCTTCGATGGTCACTTCCAGCAGGGGGCTGGAAATCGCCGATTTCGCCGCCATTTCGGCGCGGTTGTCCCCCTTGCCAATCCCCACCGCCATCAATGCCGCGCCGCCCTGACTCATAATCGTTCGCACGTCGGCGAAGTCAAGGTTGATCAGACCGGGGCGGGTAATCAATTCGGAAATGCCCTGAATCCCCTGCCGCAGTACATCGTCGGCGGTTTTGAAGGCATCCTGCATGGAAACGCGCTTGTCCACCAGCGACAATAATTTGTCGTTGGGAATCACAATCATCGTATCCACTTCTTGTTGCAAGGCGGTTAAGCCGGTGCGGGCATTTTCGGCGCGGCGGGTCCCTTCAAAGGTGAAGGGGCGGGTGACAACCCCAATGGTTAATGCCCCTGCCTGCCGGGCGGCGCGTGCCACCACCGACGAACCGAGCGTCCCCGTGCCGCCGCCCATTCCGGCGGTAATAAAGACCATATCGGCACCACGTACCGATTCCATCACTTCGTCAAGGCTTTCTTCCGCCGCCTTGGAACCGATTTCGGGGTTGCCCCCCGCGCCCAAGCCTCGCGTCAGTTTTTCGCCCACGCGAATCCGGGTTTGCGCTTTGGAAAGGGTCAATGCCTGCGCGTCGGTATTGACGGCGATAAAGTCCACGCCTTCAATGCCCGCGTCAATCATGCGGTTGACCGCGTTCGAGCCGCCGCCCCCCACGCCAATCACTTTGATTTGCGCCAACGATTCGGATTCTTGCTGATAATGGGCTTGCGGACGGTTGTCCCGGTAATCGCGCCGATGGTTCATAGGGAAACTCCTTTTGGATAAAGATGAGTAAGTAAGTTGCTCTTTCTGACAGGTGGCGAACCGTTGCACAGGGCAACGACGCGCAAAAGGTAGCGACTGGCGGGGGCGCGGCGGATACCGGGCGGTACGCCAACTAAAACGACTTTGCAAAATGACGGGCAAATGTCCCATTCTGGTTGTCCTTGTTCCTGCGGTCATCTTCACCGCCCGAAACGTCTTGCACCACACCGCGTATCAACCGGGCAGAAGGCGGGACAGCCAGCCGCGAACCTGCCCCAGCCACGACAGACGTTTGCCAACGCCCCGTCGTCGCGGGTTGCCTTCCGCTTGGTGCTGTTCCATCCCCCATGCCAACAATCCAACGCCCGTTGCGTAGGCGGGTGTGCCTAACACATCTACCATGCCCATCAGGTTCTGCGGCGATGCCACGCGCACGGGCAGGTTGAAGGTGCTTTTTGCTACATCCCGCAAGCCCATCAATTGCGCCGACCCGCCGCAGAAGACCAATCCGGCTGGTAGTAATCCATCATATCCACTGCGTTTCACTTCCCGTTGAATCAGATCAAAAACCTCGGCAACACGATGTTCCAGAATTTCCGCCACATCCCGCCGCGTCAGTAACCCCATCGGCTCATCGCCAAAGGTGGAAACATCTATCGGGGAATGGTCGTTCACCTGAGTCGCCGCCGACTGACCATACTTTTTCTTAATTTCTTCCGCCACCGGCAGAGGGCAATTCAGCCCGACCGCAAGGTCGTTGGTGAAATGCGCCCCGCCAACGGGGATAGAGGCGGTGTGCCAGACCGACCCCTCCATAAAAATTGCTATATCGGTGGTCCCTCCACCCATATCTACCAATACAACCCCTAAATTTTTTTCATCTTCGGTCAATACCGCTTCCCCGCTTGCCAACGGTTCCAACACAAACGCCCGAATTTCCACTCCGGCGGCTTCACAACATTTTTCGTAGGTCTGCAAGGTGGTGTTCCCGGCGGTGACAATGTGCGCTTCCACCTCTAACTTGTAACCGTGCAACCCTACCGGGTCCGCCACCCCTTCGTTGCCATCCAGCCAGTAGCCGCGGGGGACGACGTGGATGATTTCCTGCGCGTTGGCAATTGCCAGCGAGCGTGCCGCTTCCAATACACGGCGCACGTCCTCTTGCAAAACGCGCTTGTCACTGCGGTTAATCGCCACCGAGGCACGATTGTTCAACGCGGTGACATGGCTTCCCGCCACCCCCACAAACGCCTCGGTGATTTCATGCCCTGATGTCCGCTCGGCTTTCTCGACGGCGGCTTGAATCGCCTCCGTGGCTTGCTCCGCGTTGACAATCACCCCTTTTTTAATACCCTTGCTTGGTACAATCCCCTGACCGATGATTTGCATCCGGCGGCGGTCATCCAACTCCCCCACCAGACAAACCATCTTGGTTGTACCAATGTCAATACCGACCACAATGCTCATAATTCTCTATAAGAGAGAAGCGTGAAGAGCGTAGAGTGAAGAAAAATTCTTCGCTCTTCTCTCTTAATTCTTCACTCCGCTACGCGGTAATACGGATGTTCCGGCACACTCAAATCCAACAACGTAATCTCTTCCGGCTCCGGCTTGTTCTGAATCTGGTCAATAAAAGCGCGATAGGCGGCAACTTTGGCGTTCAGACGGGTGTAATCGCCAAAATGCACCCAGTATTCATATTCATTCAGGTAGCCAATCCCCAGCCCCGGTGCCCAATCAAACGCCGTCCGTTCGGGAATCAATTGGTTCAGCGCGATGGCGGCTTGCACAATCGAAGAATCAATCGTATCCCCCGGATTCACGGCATCATCGCTCAGGTTGCGAATCACCATCATGGTGCTGGCATCCCCACGCAGGCTAAAGAGCGTCCCTGTCCCATCCACAAAGTAACTTTGCCCTTTGGTTTGCCACACCGCGACGGGCTGGCGTTCCTGCACCGTAATCCGCACCTGATTGGGCGGGAAGGCGGTGATTTGCACCCCTTCGATTAAGGGTTCTTCTTTCAGACGTGCCGTTACCTCATCCGGGTTCAGCCAGAACAGATGCAACCCTTCCAGATTGGAACGGGTGTAAATCTCCTCTTTGCTAATCAGTTGATTCCCTGCGACCTCGATGTTGTAGATATAGAACCAATCGGTACCGAACAGCCCGTAACTCGCCACTGCCAGCAACGCCACCAACCCGGCAATCAACAGGTTCTGTTTCAACCATCCCGGTATCCACGAACGGGGCGCGTCCTGATGCAAATCCGGCGCGGCGGCAATCGCCTCCAACCGTACCCGTTGTGAACGGGGTTCGCGGCGGCTTTTGCCCAGCGTCAATCTGCCCCGCGTCAGGGAGCGGCTGAAGTTGCGTATCCAATTCTGTTTGGGGCGCGGCTTGTTCATCTGCGTATTGTGTATTGGGTATTGAGAAACGGCATTCCGTTTCTCCGGTTTCCCCGCCCTAAAGGGACGGGGCTAAAAAACATGTGCTTTTTGTGTCTTGCGTTCTGCGTTGAACGGCGGGCGGGTCAACGGTTTCATTTTGGAACGCTCACCATTCCCTGACCCGCCCCTACGAATCGTCAATTCCACGTTCTACCCTCGCGCTCCCCCTCCTCGGAGGGGGGAAAGGGGGTGGGTCGTCGTTCCCCCAACGGCAGGGCGACCACAAGGGTACGCCCCTACAGGATTGGGTATTGAGACAGGAGAAATGGGAAACGAGAACACGGCAGACAATTCATTCCCGTTTCTCATTTCTCTTTTCCCGAACCATGGCGTTCGATTGCTAATTCCACTAATTTCCCCACCAACGCCCCGTACGGAACCCCCGTCGCTTCCCATAATTTCGGGTACATGCTGGTGGGGGTGAAACCCGGCATGGTGTTGATTTCGTTCAGATAAAACCGTCCGGTTTCCCGATCCAGCAGGAAATCCACCCGGCTTAACCCCGCCGCATCAATCGCTTGAAAAGCACGGACTGCCATCTGCCGTACCTCTGCCATCGCCTCATCACCGATGGGCGCGGGAATCAGTAGGTCGGCTTGCCCGTCACTGTATTTCGATTCGTAATCGTAGAACTCGTACTTGTCCAACGGCACAATTTCCCCCGCAACGCTGGCTTCGGGGTCGTCATTCCCCAACACTGCCACTTCGATTTCACGCGGCTTGTCCAACCCCTGCTCCACGATAATCCGGCGGTCATACCCCGCCGCTACCGTCAACCCTTCGCGCAATTCTTCGGCGTTCCGCACCTTGGAAATCCCGACACTGCTTCCCAGATTGGCGGGCTTGACGAACATCGGATAAGGCAGGGTTTCCTCCAACGCGGCAATCACCCTGTCGGGGTTGCTCTGCCACTGGTATCGCGTCACCACCACATAGGGCAGTTGGGGCAATCCCGCATTGGCAAACAACGCTTTCATCATCCCCTTGTCCATCCCCACCGCCGACCCCGTAACCCCGCTCCCCACATACGGAATCCCCGCCACTTCAAACAAGCCCTGCACCGTGCCATCTTCCCCATGCGGACCATGCAATACCGGGAAAATCACATCTGCCGAGGCAAGGGTTGCCGCGCCTGTCATTTCGGCGCGGGGGGTGGCGGCAAGTGCCGTCCCGCTTTGTTGTACCAATTCCGCCTCAACCTCTAACGGGGTAGTGGCGGTTTCGGTAGCAGACCCCCCCGCCAGCAATTTCTGCATCGGGTTGCCATCAAAAAGCCAGTTCCCCGTTTTGGTAATCCCCACGGGCAACACCTCGTAGTGGTCGGGGTCTAACGCGCCCATCACCCCGTTGGCACTCGCCAGCGATACTTCATGTTCGCCGCTCCGCCCGCCAAAGAGGACAACGACGCGAATCTTCTTCTTAGACATAATTCCCGAATTCCCCGCCCTAAAGGGACGGGGCTAAAAAGCAAACGACGATCATGTTTATTAGCCCCATCCTTTAGGATGGGGGAACCTCGTCCCCGGCAGAAGCCCCATCCCCTGACGGCAATTCTTCCACCACCGGCTCCGCCGTATCTTCCGACGTTTGCCAGTACCCCACATATTCCACTTCGGGGTGCAAGTCCAGCCCGAATTTCTGTTGCACTACCGTCCGCGCCAATTCAATCAAGCCGCGAATCTCGTTCGCCGTGGCACCGCCATGATTGATGATAAAGTTCGCGTGTTGGTCGCTAATGCTTGCCTTGCCCAACCGAAAGCCTTTCAACCCCGCCGCCTCAATCAACCGCCCCGCATAATCGCCTGGCGGGTTGCGGAAGGTGCTCCCTCCCGTTGCCGCACGGGGTTGGGACGAAGTGCGTTTGCTGATATTTTTGGCGTTGCGTAAGGCAACTGCCTCCGGGTCATCCTTATCCAACCGGAACCATGCCCGTAACACGATGGCGCGTTCGGCGGGGGGCGTATCCAGAATTTTCGAGCCGCGATAGCGCAACCCCAATTGGTCGGCGGTCATGGTCTGAATCTTATCCTCGCCGGGGGTCACATACTCAATCGAAAAGAGCCGGTCTTTGACCTCTTCGCCCCACGCTCCCGCGTTTTGTACCACCGCCCCGCCAATCGAACCCGGAACCCCTACCGCCCATTCAAAGCCAGCCGCACCCCGCTTCGCCAACTCCCCCGCCAATTTGGGCATCATTACGCCCGATTCCGCCATCAGAATGAAGCCTTTGGCGTACTCAATCAGTTCGTAGTTGGTCGCCTTGTTCAGAATAACAATCCCCTCCACTCCGGCATCCGATACCAGAATGTTGGAGCCGCCCCCGATAATGCGATAGGGCTGTTTGGTGCGCCGTGCCACATAGACCGCTTTTGCCAACTGCTCCGCGTTGGTCACTTTAATCATCCAATCGGCAATCCCCCCCACGCGGAAGGAGGTATATTTCGCCATTGGCTCTTCTTGAAAGACATGTTCCGCCCCCATCTCGCCGCGCAACAAAATGCGAACCAGCGTGTCTTTCTTGATGGTGCGGGCGGTTGCCCATGTAGAACCGTGCATTACAGAGTGAAGAGTAGAGAGTGAAGAGTGAAGAGGCTTTGCTCTTTACTCTTCGCTCTTTATTCTGTTTTCCAATGCCCGCCGCAATCGCGGACCCAGGCTGGTAATATCCCCCGCGCCGAGGGTCAAAACAATCACATCATCGGGCAAGGCATCTACCAGATATTCCAGAATGTCATCCTGCGTTGCCTTGTAAACACTGGTGGCATCAATGATGTCATTCGCCAACCGCCGCCCCAGTTCGGCGGGATCGCCCTGTTCGCGGGCGGCGTACACATCACTCACCACTACATGGTCGGCATCTTCAAAGGCGTGGGTAAATTCGGCATACAGCGCGTTCACCCGGCTAAAAGTATGGGGCTGGAAAACCACCCACAACGGACGTTCGCCAAATTGCGTCCGTGCCGCCGCCAGCGTTGCCCGAATTTCCGTCGGGTGGTGGGCGTAATCATCAAAAATCTGAATCCGCCCCACGGTCCCAATCGGCTCAAAGCGGCGTTGCGCTCCGCGAAATGCCGATAGCACGGATTGCATCGTGGCGATGTCTACCCCCAACCGATGGGCTACCGCAATTGCCGCCAGTGCGTTGGAAACGTTGTGTTTGCCCGGAATCCCCAACCGAAACGCGCCAAAGGGTTCCCCATTCAGAATCGCCACAAAATCCATCCCCCCTTCGGGGCTGGGGCGAATCCCACCCGCCTGCCAGTTCACCTCGTCGGGGGCGCACCCTTCAATACAGTAGGTGATAATCTGCGCCGGGTGTTGTAAGCCTTTCAACACCACCCGTACCCCCGAATCCGCATTACAGGCAATAATCGCGCCATCGTTCCGCACCTGTGTCAGAAAGCGGTGGAAGGCACTCTGCACCGATTGGTCATCGGGGTAGATGTCGGGATGATCATGTTCGATATTCAGCACCACTGCCAGCGACGGTTGCAAGCCCAGAAAGGCGTAATCGTATTCATCCGCTTCCATTACAAAGAGGCGGCTACTCCCTGTCCGGGCATTCCCCCCCAACTGCGGAATTTCCCCCCCGATGACCACCGTTGGGTCTAACCCCGCATTGAGCAACAGCAGGGCAATCATGGCACTGGTGGTGGTTTTGCCGTGGGACCCCGCAATCGCAATCAGTTCAAACCCTTCGGTGACCTGCGCCAGAAATTGCTCCCGTTTTAGCACGGGAACCCCCGCCGCATCTGCCGCCACCCGTTCGGGATTGTCCGCCGGAATGGCACTGGAAATCACCACCATGTCCACGCCCTGCACAAATT
>CBKYSX010000136.1:0-8388 GCA_966690745.1 uncultured Ardenticatenales bacterium | reverse complement strand
ATGGCGACCTCGCGCCCCACCAGCGGGTCATAGGCAAGAAACACCTCTGCCATGCCGCCTTCGGTCAGCTTGCGCCGCACCTCATACCGTCCGATGGTCTCCCGTTGACTGGATTTCATAACTCGTACCCTACTACGTTGACTTCAAGGGGTTTCCCGACTCTTAGCTTCTCTATTATATAACCATTATTGGCTTTGTCAGCATTGACTTTACCCGATACAGCGTTTCTCCGTTTTATCGGGTTTGCGCTGTAGAGATAAAGAATGAACGGCTCGGCGACTAAAAATCGCCTGTAGGGGTAATTACGCTCAATAAGCACCCTGCCGTTCGGTAGATATATCTTGGGTATAAATTCGGAATTTGTACAGAGAAGGGACGGATTGGAAGGGTGGGGTGGTTACAATTCAAGGAGAACATTGAAGTTTCCGATGCTACCAGACCATGAAAGGAACAATACAATGAGTATAAAAAAAGCCATTACCACCCTCGGGATAGGCACGATTAGTGGGGTTGCCGGATTGCTCGTGATGGACCCTCTAACCACCAGAATTCAAGAAATGACTCCCGAATCCGCGAAAGAACAGGAAAAAAGGGTGCAACAAAAAAGAGCGATGAAGGTTGCCGCCGAAAAAATCGCCGACGCAGTAGGAATTCAACTATCCGATAAACAAGCCGAAACGGGCGGGACCCTGTTCCACTACGGGATGGGGATTCTGGGGGGAATGGTCTATCTTCTGCTTTGTCGCACCCTTCCGGCGCACCCGATGGTCACGGGGTTGATTACCGGTCTGGGGATGTTTGCGTTTCTGGATGAAGGACTGAATGCTGCCCTGGGCTTTAGCGCACCTCCTACGGCGTTCCCCAAAGAAACCCATGCGCGGGGCTTGATCGGGCATCTCGCCTTCGGGGTAGGGGTTGCCATTGCGGCGGAAACGTTGCGTGGGGTTAGAAATAAATTGCAAAATTAACGTTGCCCCATCATTACCATCTTAAATAACAAAGGGCGGGTCATCGGGTTCATTTTGGACGTATCGCCATGCCTTGACCCGCCCCTACAATCAAATCATCGTTTCCTGCCTCCTGCCTCCTGCCTCCTGCGTCTACAACTGCCTTTTGATATATTCCAATTTATCGGGATTCAAAATGGTTCGCATGGCGGTGACTTTGCCTTCTGCCATTTCTATTGTGACGACGTTATTTAATACCTCGTCTACCCATAACAGCACGGCGGGCAGACCATTCACAGTACGAATCGCAATGCGTACATTGGCGGGGGCATTGCGAACCAAACCGCGCCAGAAGGTTGCCACCCGTTCCGCCCCGAACAGCGGTTTCCGCGCCGCCGTTACCTTGCCGCCACCATCAGAATACATGGCGACATCCTCTGCCAGTAACGTTTCCAGCAAATGGAGTTTCCCGGTTGCAAGCACTTCGATAAAGGTAGAAAGCAGGGCGGTATGTTCCTCGGCGGAGGGGCGAAAACGGGCTTGTTCGCTTAAATGGTTTTTGGCGCGACGAAACAATTGGCGGCAGGTGCTTTCGCTCCGTTCGACGATGGGGGCAATGTCGCGGTAGTCATAATCGAAAACTTCACGTAGCAAAAAAACTGCCCGTTCAACAGGGGTCAACCGTTCCAGTAATGTTAAAAAAGCAAGCGACACGGTTTCATCCGCTTCCTGTTCACTATCAGAGGTTAAAATCGGTTCGGGCAACCACGGCCCGATATAGGTTTCCCGTTGCGTTCGCGCCGCTTTTAGATGATCCAACGCCAGCCGCGTGACCACCTGCACCAAATAGGCTTTGGCGTGACGAATCGTATCGGGTGGTACACTCTGGTAACGGAGCCACCCTTCTTGCACAATATCCTCTGCCTCCATCGCGCTTCCCGTCATGCGGTAGGCGACCCCGAAGAGTAGAGGGCGATAGTCTTCAAAAGACATAGAGATAGGAGAGAAGAGAGTAGAGAGAAGAAGGAAGCGTAGAAATCTTCCCTCTTCTCTCTTCACTCTTTATTCTGGAACAGACATAGTTTGTAACGCCGATTTGGGTTGGGAGGATTGCGGATAGATAAAACTGCCGGGGAAGTATCGTTCCAGATTCAGCCCCAAAACGGTGTAACGGCAAATGGCTTCTTTCATCATTGCCCCCGCCCGCCCCGTCATCATTCGTTCAAGGGGCTGGTCGTTTTCATTCACGAATTGTACCAACGCCGCCTTTCGCCCCAAGCTGATACATTGTGCCGCATACGCAAAACGGAAGGGGTCGGGCAATCGCTCTGCTTTTACAGTCGCAATCAGGTGTTTACCCGCATAGGCTCCCATTGGCATGGCGGTGGCACACGCCATCCGAATCGGGGTGGTGATAGCGTGATTTAGATCGGCGGCATCCCCGATGGCATAAATGTTCGGGTGCGATACGGAGCGCAAGAACCTATCCACCACGATTTGCCCCGATGGATTGACCTGAATCCCGGATGCCTTTGCCAACGGACTGACTCGAAACGCACCTGACCAGATACAAATCTCAGCCGGAATTGTGCCGTTGTCGGTTTCAACTGAACCGGCATTCACCTTCCGCACCGAAACATTTTCACTCACCTTAATATTCAGTCGCTCCATGACATTGTGCAAATAGGCTTGCCCTTTTCGGGATAAGGTCGCGCCCATTTTGCCGTTCGTCACCAGGCGATAGTTCAGGGTTGGATATTGTTCGGCAAATTCGGTGATGGTTTCAATGCCGGTCAACCCGCCGCCCACCACAACTACATTGCCGCCCCGTTGCGCTACCGCCGCCAACCGTTCCCGTAATTTGATCGCCTCTTGCTCCACGCCAACGGTATAAGCATGCTCCGCCACGCCGGGAACCGAACTTTTATCGGTTATGCTTCCTAATGCATAGGCGAGGTAGTCGTAGGTCAGATGTTGTTCCCCGGTAGCCGTTTGAACGGTAATAGTGGTGCCATTGGGATGAATCGCTGTAACCCATCCTTGCACAAAACGGATGGCTTTGCCTTTCAACCAGTCGCTGTATGCCCGTTGCGGCACGGATTGTTGCGTTGCCAATTGGTGCAACCGAATCCGCTCCACAAAATGGGGTTTGGCATCAATCAGGGTAATCTCTGCCTGGTTGCCTATCTTGCCCGCCACGCGGAATGCCATCAACAGCCCGGCGTATCCGCCGCCGAGGATTATAATTTTTGGGGTTGTCATCGCTGTCTCCTTTCGGGGTATGAACCTTTGTGGTTCACACACTATTGTTCCGAATAGGAGACGAGCAAGGGTAGAGATTTGTGACAACGACTTTTTTTACAGCCGCGCCAACGCCTCTCGCAGTTGAACCAGCGACCCCTCTACCTCTTTCCAGCAATGCTGATAACCCCATACCGGAGCCAGTTCCGCCATGAGTCCGGCATCAAAGAGAATCCGCACCACCTCAAACAGGGGTAAGAGGGCAATTTCTTCCCCGGATAGCGGACGATGGAGCGAATACCCTTCTAAAAATGCCGCTTGATAGGCAGTATCGTTCGGTTTGCCCCGCAGACTGAAAAACATATTGGCAATATCATAAACCCGCCACCCTACCCCACAGTAATCAAAATCCAGCAGGGTTAAGGTTCCATCCTCCGCCACTAATGCGTTATGGCGCATCACATCCCCATGTACCAATCCATAGGCAGACCCCGTAGGAATCAAGGGATGAAGCAGGGTAAGTACATGGTCAAAAATGGGTTCTAATTCCTGCATGATCGTCGGGTGACGGTCTAAAGCAAGGCGCAGATGGGTACGGGCATTTGCCAGCAGAACAAACGGGTCGTTGGAAGGGCGAATGGTAACAGGCAGGTCGGGTAGCTCAATCTTATCCGCAATGATATGGAATTTTGCCACTGCCTGCCCGTATTGGTGGACAATTTCTGTCGAAATCCGCACCCGTAACGATACCCCTTCGGCATAGGTAGCCAACACCCCGAATCGTTCTCCTTCGGGTGCGGCAATCGGCACGATCCAGCCATTTCGAGGATCACTGGTGAGGAGTGGTTGAGGAACCTTCAGCACCGTATCCTTCGTGCCAATATGTGCTATCAATGCCCATTCGTATTGAATTTGGGGGCGGGTGCGCCAGCCAAACCGATAACAATAGAAGACATACCGTTTCCCATCGGCTTCGACCAAGTACACATCCCGCAGGGAATTGGTAAGCAGGCGGCAACGCACCTGCCGAAAGGGATAATGAATTTTAATCAGCGTTTCGATGGCTTCTGCCGTGAAATACGAAAGCATTATCTCAGGGGACATACTACTAACCTCGGTTGATTCCTAATTTGAGCCATGTCAAAAGGTAAGACTTTTCCCATTCTTGACCAAATTGCTTGACTTTAACACGCCGACTTTGATATAGTCGCGCCTGTACACATACCAAATTCTGTAAAGGGCGCGGCACCGGACGCGCCCTTTGTCTGTCCTAATAAGGAAGAGAAATCATGCGTAAATTTTGGTTGGTTGCGGTTTTGCTCGTAAGTATTGCCATCTTCACGGCATGTTCGATGGGCAATGATACCGCCGCCTTAAAAGCAGATGTCGCGGAAAATTATGCCAATATCGTCTACGCCTCCTATGAGGATTCTTACAACGAAGCCGTGAAGATGCAAACAGCGATTAATGCTTTTGTTGCCGCCCCGTCGGCAGAAACATTAGCCGCCGCGAAAGAGGCATGGCTTGCCGCCCGCGAACCCTACGGACAAACCGAAGCCTACCGTTTCTACGGTGGACCGATTGATGACGAAGACGGACCCGAAGGGCTGATTAATTCGTGGCCCATGGATGAAGCATTTGTGGATTATGTTGAAGGTGCGCCCGATTCCGGCATTATTAATAACCCCGCCACCTACCCGGAGATTACCAAAGAGGTTATTTTGGGGCTGAATCAAGTAGATTCAGAAGAGAGCGTCAGCACGGGGTACCATGCCATTGAATTTTTGTTGTGGGGGCAAGATTTAAATGAAGACGGTCCGGGCAACCGTCCCTATACCGATTATGTAGCGGGGGGAACCGCCCCGAATCCCGAACGCCGCGCCGCCTATCTGGTGGCGGTGACAGAATTACTGTTGGAGCATTTGGCGCAGGTGCGGGACGAATGGGCACCCAACACCCCCGGCAATTACCGCGAAACCTTCCTCGCCCTGCCCGCGGATGAAGCCATTCAGCAGATGATGACGGGCATCGGGGTTCTGGCGAAGTCAGAATTGGCAGGGGAGCGGGTTTTCACCGCCTATGACAATCAGGACCAGGAAGATGAACATTCCTGTTTCAGCGACAACACCCACCGCGATATTTACAATAACGCCCTTGGGGTGCAAAATGTCTATCTGGGGCAATATCGGCGCGTGGATGGTACAACCATTAGCGGCGCATCGCTGAAAGCGTTGGTGGCAACTGCCGATAGCGGGGTTAGCACCGAACTGGAAACCTTGCTGGCAGACAGCCTTGCCAAAGCGAATGCGGTGCTGGTTCCTTTTGATCAAGCCATTGTGCAAACCGATGCCCGCCCCGCCGTGTTGGAAACCGTGAATGCCCTGCAAGACAGCGGCGACAAAATCGCCGAAGCCGCCGGTGCGTTGGATATTCAGATCAACACAGCTTTACCGGAATAAATCCATACTGCATAGTGCATATTGCATAAACGGCAACGACGAAAGCGTGTCGTTTATGCAATATGCACTATGTAATATGCAATTGTGGTTATGCGCCGTATTTTCTATGGGATGGTCGCGTTTATCGTGGTGGTGGGCGCGATTGGTGTGGCACTGAATGCCGAAACGTTGCTGACATGGCAATACCGTGAAGAAGGGGAGGAATTGGCGGGGGGCATGGCAACGGTTTTTGATACCACACCCAACGCCTTCGGACATCCTGCGCCCGGATTGCCCCGGCAGGAAGAGTTGTTCTTTTTTGTGGGCAATTCTTTCTTCAATCAGAATTGGGTCAGTTCCCCGTCTTCTACCACCGCACGGGATGGTTTAGGACCCCTGTTTAATTCCCGTTCCTGCGCGGGCTGTCACTTTAAGGATGGGCGTGGACGACCACCCGACACGGATGATGAACGGGGTACGGGCTTATTGATGCGGGTTGTCTCCCCCGATGGCTCCGTGAATTTCCATCTCGGTTTGCAATTGCAGGACCAGGCAATTCAGGATATGACCGTTGAAGGGCGAGTTCAGGTTCGTTATGACACCCTGACGGGTCAGTATGCTGATGGTACCCCCTACACGTTGCGCGTCCCGACCTATCAAATCGTAGATACGGCGAATGCCTTACCCGCCGATGTGCAATTGTCGCCCCGTGTCGGTAATCAGATTGTAGGGTTGGGGTTGTTGGAAGCCGTGCCGGACGGAACCATTCTGGCATTTGCCGACCCCGATGATGCCAATGGCGATGGCATTTCAGGTCGCCCCAACTATGTAGTGGATGTGCAGACGGGCGAAACGGTGTTGGGGCGGTTTGGCTGGAAAGCGAATCAGCCCAACCTGTTGCAACAAACGGCGGCGGCATTTCATGGCGACCTCGGTATTACCACCTCGCTCTTTCCCACCCAGAATTGTGCTTCTGCTCAGACGGATTGTTTGAACGCACCCGATGGCGGCACGCCCGAAATCGAAGATGAAGATTTAGACAAAGTATTGCTCTACGTCAGCACGCTCGCCGTTCCGGCGCGGCGGGAGTGGAACGACCCCCAAGTGTTGCGCGGGAAAGCCTTATTCAGCGAGGCGAATTGTACTGCCTGCCATATTCCGGTGATGCAAACGGGCGACCATCCATCGGTTCCCGCCCTTGCCAACCAGACCATCCGCCCCTATACCGATTTGCTGTTACACGACATGGGCGCGGCATTGGGGGATGGCGCACCCGATGGGTCAGCCACCGGTACGGAATGGCGTACCCCGCCGTTGTGGGGGATTGGTCTCATTGAAACGGTGAACAAACATACCACCTTTCTGCATGACGGACGCGCCCGTAATCTGGAAGAAGCCATCTTATGGCATGGTGGCGAAGCCTCCACCGCGCAACAGGCATTCATCCACATGACGAGTGATGAACGGGCGGCATTGATTGCCTTCCTCCAATCGCTATAACCATCGGGGTCTTTGCCCCACCCTAAAGGACTAAGGATTACCCACATCTTTCTCCTGCCCTCCTTGATACGTTGTCAGGTAGGGGCGGGTCACATCTTACCAAAGTTTACGGCATGGAACTTGTGACCCGCCCGCCGTTGCCATCACCCACGCCCCATTTTGGGACAAGGGCGGGTCTTTAACGATGGTTGGATGGCTCTTCATTCCGATGACCCGCCCCTACTAGGCGACGAAACCCGGTTTCTTTCTCAATTTCAATAACCTGCACGATTACAAGAGCGGGACATCGTTTACACCAAATTCACCATGCGCCGTTTATCTCTTCTCCTCACGCTCTTTCTCCTCACAGCCTGCGCCGCGATACCCGGACTTTCCCGTTTTGACCGGGGCGCGATGCTCCGCAACCTCAGCAAAAATGTTGCCTATCCGTTGGTGCAGGATGCCGCCACTCAAAGCGAAATGTTGGTGCAAACAGCCTATGCCTTCCGCGACAATCCCACTCTCGAAACACTGTCCTCCCTGCGGGGTCAATGGCTGGTCACGAAGCTGGCGTGGGAACGCACCGAAGTGGTTGCCCTTGACGCAGACATGACCCTGCTGACCCAGATTGACAAGTGGCCCTCCAACGAAAACTTCATCGAAGAATTTATTGCGGAAGAACCTGCCATCACCGTGGATTTCGTGGCAGGGTCAGGTTCGACCGCTAAAGGGCTACCCGCTATCGAATACCTGATTTTTGATACCGAATCCGAAGACTCTGCGATTCTGACGCGCTTGCAGGAACCGAATCGTATGGCATACCTCGTGGCGGCAACGGAAAACGTGCGTGACAACATTCACACCCTCCAAAGATTCTGGTCGGCGGAGGGGGAGAATTATGTTGCCACCTTTGCCTCGGCGGAACGGGACGATGGCGATTTGCAATCCTCTGTCAGTATGAGCGTGAATGAGATGGTGGCGGTGCTGGAAGGGATGGTACAAAAGGAGATTGCGGTTCCTTTGGGAAGTAAAAGTTATGGCGAACCGTTTCCCACCGCCGCCGAAGGGTGGCGTAGCCTAACCTCTACCCAAAATCTCATCGCCAATCTTGAAGGCGTGCGCTTCTTGCTGACCGGGGACAGCCCCGCCGGAACCGATGGCGTGGGATTGAACGATTATCTGGATGCCCTCAACGTTATGTCGGGGGATGTGCTGTTGAGCGAAGCCATCAACACCCAATTAGACAAAGCTATGGCGGCATTACAAGCCATTGACCAACCCCT
>CBKYSX010000135.1:0-8413 GCA_966690745.1 uncultured Ardenticatenales bacterium | reverse complement strand
CCTTTCAGATAGTGATACTGGTGGAGCACACCTATCGAATGAACGTTCATTCGATAGGGTGTAAAAAAATATCTATACGGCTATGGCTTCACAACAGGCAGAAGCGACGGCTTCCAACACGGCTTCATCCGCGACAAGCATTCCGCTACAGTGGGCTTTGGCAAGCTTAAATGCCACCCCTACGGTTAATGCTTCCAATGCGGGAAAGGGCAGGGCTTTAATCCGACCCTGAGCAATATCCTCTGCAATCATGGTCTGCAACCGTTGCATGACATCATTGATGGGTTCACGGGCATAGGGCGAATTGTCGTACTGCTCCAGAAAGCGGATTTCCCTCGGGTGGGTTACAAAATAGCGAAAGGCATTGAACCACAACTGCCGTATCCGGGCTTGCCAGTCGTCGTCGAAATTCAGATCACGGAGGATCAACCGCCCGAACTCCCGTTTCAGTTCCCAGTAGAGCGCGGCGATAATATCATCTTTGCTCTCAAAATAATGGTACACAATCCCGGTGCTGACTTTAGAGGCTTTGACAATCATGGAAACGGATGTGCCATGAAATCCATGCTCGGCAATCAGGTCAAGGGTTGCGTTTAAGATGGCTTGTTTTTTGTCTGCTTCTGTCATAATTCATTACCGATTGAACGTTCATTCGGTATTATACAAAAGAAATTCCCCCTGTCAAGAGGGAATTTTAACGTGTTAGGGAAATCTTAAATTATTTAATCCCCTTGCGGAGGTCTTTGCTCATACAACAATTTTTGTATTTGTTGGTGCTTCCGCAATGGCAAGGCTCGTTGCGCCCCGGCACTTTGGTCAGAGCGGCATTAAGGGGTTCGGCAGAGAAAAGTTGTTTCAGACGGTTCAACATGCGATGTCCTTGCACAAAAAAAGAGCCAGTCAGCCACGCCGACTGCCTCCTTTTGGGAATCGAGGTTCGGGAGTTACAAGGGAGAAGGATAAGCAAAAAGCGGTTTAATGCAAGCCATAGGGAGTATTGGGAAGTGGGTATTGAGAAGACGGCAACGACAACCCTTTCCCCAATCTAATGGAAAGTAAGCAAATAATACTGTGACGCGCCGAGTCCCCTGCCCTCGAAGGGCAGGTCTAACAAATACATGGTTCTTGGTGGAAGGTATCCGTATTTCGTTGTCCCGTCCTTTAGGTCTATGGATTCCCCACATTTTGGATTTCAATTTCAACGTTTTGGTCGTAGGGTCGGGTCACATCGTGGACGGGTTTCCTAAAATGGAACTTATGACCCGCCCCGTATTGCGGAATGGAACCCGACCCTGCAAAAACAACCCCAACGGCGGGCGGGTCACAGGTTCCATTCCATACCTCGCCGAGGATGTGACCCGCCCCTACAACCTTTCACCGCTTTGTGCAGATACGGTCAAAATAATGCGGGTAATCCTTAGTCCTTTAGGTCGGGGAAGGGAATTACGCGGTTATTTGCTTACTCTCCTTAAGAGGCGGGGTATTGACAGCAGACGAAATACGGAAACCCACCCCCCAACCCCCTCCCAAGAGGGGGAGAACACCTGTTTCCTGCTCCTTTCTTGATTTTTACTATCAGTCGCGGGGGAATAAGAAAAAGTCGTTTTCTCAATACCCAATTCTCAATACTCCCTTTAACGACTTTATTTTTTAGCCAAATCTCCTATACTCCCCCACAGAAGAGATACCCACAGATGGGGCGCGACTATAATTGCGCCCCGTTTTTTATGGATTGATAGCGGAGCGGACAATGCAACAGTGGAAAGCAGATATATGGCTGGTGTTTATCACCATCATTTGGGGCTGTACCTTTGTGCTGGCAAAAGACACATTGGCGTTGGTAGAGCCGATTTTATTCGTATCGGCACGGTTCTGGGTGGCGGGGGTGGTGATGATTCCGCTGTTGGTGGCGTTGCGCCGCCGTCAAAATCTTGCCCTGTGGCGGGACGGATTGCTGGCGGGAACCTTCCTTGGTACAGCTTACATTGCCCAGACCATTGGTTTGGATTTAACCACGCCGGGGAAGGCGGCGTTTATTACAGGCTTAAATGCCGCGGTTGTCCCTTTATTTTCCCCCTTTTTGCTTCGCGTCTTTCCCTCCCGCGCTACATGGGTCGGGGTCGCATTGGCAACTGCCGGACTTGCGATTATGACCTTGAGTGAATCCCTGACGGGACAAACCGGGGATTTATGGGTGCTGGCATGTGCGGTCTTGTTCGCGTTGCATATCATCGCCGTTGCCAAATTCGGCACGAAGCATGACCCGTTGGCGTTTGCGATGACGCAATTTTTCAGCGCGGCGGTGATTGCCACCATCGGGACATTGGTTTTTGAAGGGGTTGCACTTCCCCCGGTCGAAACCTACCCCACGTTGATTTTCTTCGGGGTGGTGGCGACGGCGTTCTGTTTCGCAGTCTATACGTGGGTGCAACCCTTTACCACCGCGACCCACGCCGCGTTGATTTACGCGCTTGAACCGGTAGCGGCGGCACTCTTTGGGATTATTGTGATGGGGGAAGGCTTAACGGGGCGGGAATGGGTGGGCGGAGCAATTATGTTGCTGGGAGTGATTGTTGCCGAATTAGGGGGGAGGTTTGGTAATCAATCTATCGAGTCCGCCAGTCCTGCCCCCTCTTAAATCCGATATAGGGGCGTATTCAATCCCAACTGAAACGAAGTTTCTGCCGTTGAAAACTCCGTTTCTTTTTTAGAACTTACGCACTGTACGGGCAAACAAGATTGAAGCAGGAGGGAACAACAACCCACCCCCCTTCCCCCCTCCCGAGAGGGGGATTTCCCGCGCCAGCCTCTTTTGTCAATATACCTACGCACTTTAAGCGGGGAAAGAGGTTAAAAATAATTTCCTGCGGGAATTATTTTGACCTCAACTGCGTAAATCCCACTTTTTTATTGCCTCCTACTCCAATTTATCACACGATACTTAACACCCCTGCCACCGCCCCTTGTATCTCAATAAAGGGTCGCCATTGGCTATCCTGTTCACGCCGATAGCCGAGAAATAGGATTGCTGTATAGAACGCGACTACCGGAATGGCGGGTTGCTCCATCACAAATCCGAGAAGGGCGGCACCCCCCACCGCTCCAATGCCCATCATCCGTGCCCACCGTTCTCCCATAAGGACAGGCAACGTATACACTTTATTGTTGGCATCGCCTTCCCTATCACGAATATCATTTAATAAAATCTGGCATCCGATTAACACAAAAACCGCCGCCGCTACCTGCCATAACCGCAGATGGCTCCATCTATGTCCGTATACGGTGACGGGTGTACAAACAGTCAGAATCGTCCATAACAGGGCAACATAGGGCAATTTCAAGCCCGGAATCTGTTTCCACGACCAGCGTTGCCCGCGCCAGGGAATCCAGCGCAAGGTATAAGTCAGGGCGAAGCCCACCCCCGCCAGCAAGGGGAGTATCGCCAGCGGACGCATCCAAATGCAATAGAGCGCAATGACCAGCGCAAGGGCAATCCACCCCACCAACAAATGGCGATGTTGTTCAACCCACGCTACGCGGCGGGGAAAGGTAAGTTGGTCGGCGGCTTGTTCGGCGGGGTCAAGACGGTCACGGGTATAGAAAACGATGGCAAGGGCAAAGGCAAGTACCGCCAACACGGGATCGGGTGGCAATCCTAGATGGTTCCATGTCACGACCACCCACCCAGCCGCACTCAACGCCATCAAGATATTGCCCCATACCAGCCAGCGATAGAGTGCCACGCAATAAGTTCCCTTGAGGTGATTTCAAAAGCAGGACGCAATGAACGCAGGGACGCGAAGGGTTTTTGGGCGGTAGGGGCGGGTCAGGGAATGCAATGCTTTTCAAAATGAACCCGTTGACCCGCCCGTTGTTGACGACACGAACGGCAACCCACCCCCTAAACCCCTCCCAAGAGGGGGAACACAGACCTTTGGAAGCTCGATTTATTGCCGTACCGGGTGTACGGTGATGGCGGTAACGGGGCAGATTTTTTCACACGCCATACAGACCACATCACAGGGGGTATTGACGGCGATGGTGTCAAAAGGGGTGGTGAAACCGGGGGGCAAGGGGCAGACCCCGACACACGCCCCACATTTGAGGCAAGCATTCCAGTTGATCTCAAAGGTGACAGGCGGACGTTTGGGCATGGATTACACCTTTCGATAGTCGGAATCGGGGTGGAAATATCCGGCAAGGGTGGTAAAGAGGCGATGGTCTTGCACGTCCCGTTCCTTTTCGCGGAAGATGTCCGTTTTGACATCGTATAAAGACCACATAGCATTGCCCAATTCTGCCATCCATCGGGCGTGATAGGGTTCTAACCGTGCCTCCGTTGCCGGGGCGGGGTCCGCCAACACCTCCGCCACCACCTGTCCGGCAATCACGCCATCGCGCAATGCCATATGGATGCCACCACCGGTAATCGGGTTGACGTGCCGCGCCGCATCCCCCACCAGCACCACATAATCAGCATAGGGCTGACGCAACGGCGCGGCAAGCGGAACGCCACCCCCCTGTACCTCTAAGATACGCGCATTTTTGAGCCGTGCCGCCATGAAAGAATTCTGCATGAAATGGTCGAGGTGCCAGCGTGCATCATGGTCGGTCATGGTACGGGCAACGCCCAGCCCTACCTCGGCATAGCCATGCCCTTTCGGGAACAACCACGCATAGCCGCCCGGTGCCCATTCTTGCCCCGTCACAATTTCCAGCAATCCGTTGGTTTCAACCCCATCCACTACAAATTGCAGACAAGAGGCAAGTTCGCTCAACCGGATGTGGGTACGCAGTCCCGCCCATTTCCCGACTTGCGATTGCAACCCGTCCGCCCCGACGATGACGCGGGAGCGTACGGTGGTGGGTGCGCCGAACCGCATGAGATTGAGAGTGACATAGGCACCATCGGGGTCAGGCGTATAGCCCATTGCTTCACATTTGAGCCAGACCGTGACCCCCGCCCGTTCCGCCATCGTCATTAAATAACGGTCAAAGCGGCGGCGATCCACGACATAGCCGAGGGGAGTATCCCGGTAAGCGCGGTAATCCAGCGTGACGGCATCCCCCGCCGCATTGTAGGTGACGAAGCCATAGACGGGGGTGCTTATGTACTCATCACTGAGCGGAACCTGCGCTTCGTGAAGGGCGTTGGCACTGACCGCCCCGGAACATTGAATCGGAGAGCCAAGTTCTTGTTTTTTGTCTATCAACAGAACCCTCAGCCCGTGTTCGGCGGCAATCCGTGCGGTGGTGGCTCCGGCAGGACCGGAGCCAACGACCACCCCACCCCAGGGGTTTTGTGCACCAGACACGAGGATGTCCTTGAGGGGCAAACTGTTTCTAAAGAGAACATGAAGTTGTCAACTGTATCATATCATAGTTTTGAGCGAGAGGGAGGAGGACAAAAGGGAAATATCATCCGTCCTCAAAAACCCTGTTACAATTGAAGCGTATTTAGAACGGGTGAAGGAGCGCGATATTCCTTTGTTTACCATCATATCCTCATAAGGAAGCAACGTTCTATGGTTCGTTTTCTGTTCCTTTTGATTGCCTTCAGTTGTATCACTGCCTGCGGTTCCTCCTTTTCAGGATTACCCTTGCCCCAACAAGGGATATTTTTAGTGAAAAATGGGAACAGGGTCGCTTATATGACAGCAGAATGTGTGATGACAGCAGAAGCAGAAATAGAAGAGGAAGAAGCGTGTAAACCTGTTGAGGCGTTACGTGGGAATAGTATTCGATACCTTCAATCGGCACCGGACGGTTCCGCTATAGCCGCCGTAGTGTCCCGACTGGTTCGACCCAATAGTCAAATCGTGAATAGCGAAATCTGGTTGCATGTAGTGGGAGAGCAACAATGGAGTCGGGTTGAAACCTTTGATAACCTCAATGAGATTGCATTTTCCAACGAAAGGGGAATTCTCGCGCTGTCCGGCACGATTAAGACTAGTACCGATCATGCGGGAGCAACCGATAATCGTATTGCAGAGGAACATCTTTATTTGTGGAAAGAAGGGGAATTTCGTTCCCTGACACCGGGCTTAATTGGTACAAAATCCAGTCTGACATGGATAAACCAAGACACACTCCTTTTTGAATCCGAGTATGGACCGGAGGAGATGCCTTCCGCCATTTACAGTGTTAATGTGAATACGGGTGAACGAACGCTATTGTTGGAAACAGATGGCAGTAGTTATCCGACACTTTCCCCGTCAGGCGAGCAAATTTTGTGGCGCGATTTCCAAACGTTATATCTCAGCGATATTACCGGGAACGATACAACCGCTTTTGCCATGTTGGCAACCCAACCACGCGCACTTTTCTGGACATCTACGGGTGAAAAGGTGATTGTTGTAGAAACCGTCCAGAGCAACCCGGATTGGGTAACGCAGGTAATGCAAATTGATGTTAAAACGATGGAAAAAGAACTGTTATACCGGGAACAGGGGTTGGCTTTTGGAAGTCGGGCACATATTGAGGGAGAAGATTATCTATTTTTACGCGAATTGGATGGCTTTGGATCGCTGGCAAAAATTCAATTACTGTCACTTTCAGATGGTACCTTACTTGATGTGACACCTGAGATGGTAGGGGCAAGCGAACTACCGGAGCAAATTTGGTGGCACCCCCAACCGTAATTCTCTATAGAAGGTACGCACAAACGGGAAAAAAGGTTAAAAACAATTCCCTGAGGGAATTATTTTTAACCTCAAGTGTGTAACTCCTATCTATAAAAGGATTTTTGGCAATGATTGAACCAACCCTATCTGTAACATACTTCTGGCAGGATTTTCTTGCCACGCTACCCGCCGATTCCCCCTATCATCAAACGCCCTACACCGCCGAGGCATGGGGCGACAGCCCTGCCCTTGCCGATGAGTTGGGTACGCTTATTGCCAAAGGCACCAAAACCGCAACCTGTTCGGCGTTGTGGGAGTGGGAAGCCGAGGGCAATCCGATTCCGCAAGTCGGATTGGTAACCATCGTATTGGATGGGGCAGGAACCCCGCTTTGCATCGTTGAAACAACGGAGGTCATTATCCGCGCTTACAACGAGGTGGATGCCCAATTTGCCTATGAAGAAGGGGAAGGCGACCGTTCATTGGAAGCATGGCGCGAAGGGCATTGGCGATTCTTTACCCGTTCCCTTGCGAAAATCGGGCGTGAGCCAACACCGGATATGCCCCTGGTGTGCGAACGGTTCAAGATTATTTATGATGACGGGAAATAATTTTTACTATGTCCCTTAAGTGCTTTATTTCGTAACTAAGTGCGGTCATGGAAGTGAGAAAGAAACCGAGTTTTCCACGGCAGAAACTCGGTTTCGCCTTCTATCACCATTACATTCTTTTTGAGAGATGGAGCATGTAGATGGGTTTAACGCGATGAACCCCCGACAGGTGCTGGGGCGGTACTGCTCCGCACGATGAGTTCTGTGGGAAGCACGACTTGTCGCGGGCTAAGGTTGGGGGTTGTAATGGCTTCTACCAGTAGGCGGGTGGCGACCCGCCCCATCTCACGGATAGGCTGGCGGATGGTGGTGAGGGGTGGGTACATGTAGCCCGCCTCCGGCAAATCATCAAACCCCATCACCGAAATATCTTCTGGCACACGAAGACCACGCTCGGTAATCGCCCGAATCACCCCGAAGGCAGAAGTATCGCTGGAGGCAACAATCGCGGTGGGTGGGGATGTCATTTCCAAAAAGCGTTGGGTACAGGTATAGCCGCTTCCTTCCAAAAAGTCCCCTTCCCCGATGAGCGCGGGGTCAACCCCGATACCATGCAGGTGTAACGCCTGCTCATACCCCGCCAGACGCATTCGCGCACTGTCTGTTTCCAGTCGCCCCGTTACAAACCCGATTCGCCGATGCCCTAACCTGATCAGATAGTCCACACCCGCCTGCATCCCCTGAAGGTTGGTGGCGGTGACGGCATGATGTTGGGGGGTGGAAGCGGCATAATCTATCAGGACATAGGGCACATGCAGGGTTTGGAGGTCTTTGAGGTAGGCATCCAGACTGCGCGGCAACACAATCAATAAGCCATCCACCAGCCCCCGCGTCAGCCGCGCCACATACGCCGATTCTTTTTGCCGCCTTTGGTGGGTGGTCGCCAGCATCAAATCGTAATCCTGTGCCGATACTTCCGCATCTACCCCCCGCACCAATTCTGTCATATAGCTGTTTTCAAGGTCATAAACCAACAGTCCCACCATACCGCTTCGCCCCCCGGCAAGGCTCCGTGCTTGCAAGTTGGCAACATACCCCAACTTCTCCATCGCTGTTTGGACACGGGCGCGAGTTTGAGGGTTCACATGGGGAAAATTGTTGACGACCCGCGAAACAGTGGAATAAGAAACCCCCGCTTCACGGGCAACATCAAAAATGGTTACAGATTTTGGGGTAGTT
>CBKYSX010000134.1:0-8422 GCA_966690745.1 uncultured Ardenticatenales bacterium | reverse complement strand
GATATACTGTTCGGTCGTCGCGCCATCGGATTTGATGATGGTTGTATAAATACGGGTCGCCACACCATCCATTTCTTCCAATCCTAATTCGGTGCTGTTTGGCAACCGGGGCAATAGCTGTCCCCATGACTTCATCCGAACCCCTTATCCCCATCATACGTGCTATTACCGCTTTAGCCGCGCTGTTGGCGTGGTATGAATTTGGGCGGCATCGGGGTAGCTTGCGGCGGAATATTGCGTTGTTAGCAACGACGATGGTCGGGATGGTGTGGTATAGTACAACCCGCCTTATCGAGGTTCCGTTCTGGTTACATGCCATTGGCATCCTTTCTTTTGGTGTACACCCCTATTTCCTCATCCGACTCATCCATCGTTTTCGCTCTATTCCCATCCTTTTTCAACAAATAACATTTTTCGGCGCAATTTATGCGCTGGTGGTGGTGTTGGCAACGATCACAACACCCCTTCCCGCTCAGGCAACAACGATTGTTTGGATTTATTTTGTTTTGAGCGAAACCATTTTATGTACCCTGGCATTAATTTCTGCTCAACGCCAACACAGTATGATCCGGTGGCGGTTCCGGTTGGTCGCATTTGGGGCAACGCTATTTAATGTATTGCTCTTCATACTGGTGAGTACCCGCCTTCTTCCTGTTTTGTGGGTGAGCACGGTTCAACTTGCATTTATTCCCCTGCTCATTGTGGCAGTGTTTGTTGCATTTTGGACAGGGTTACGCCCCCCGCATTGGTTGCGGCAGGGGTGGATTATGACCGAGGCACATGGCTTCTTTGCTAAAATTGTTGCCCCTTCATTACGGCAAAAAGTGACCGGGCTATCTGATGTATTACTACATGCCGCCGAAAAATCCGTGGATGGGCATCCTGTTCTCGCTTTATGGCAAGAACCCAGGGAATCATATCAGCTCTATAGCCGCCTCCCGAATACCCCAACCAACACCTTACTCCTTGCCCCGCCCCATCAGGAAGTATGGTATGCCGGAAAAGCGGTTTATATAGAAACGCTCAAATCGGATTGGGATCCTCATTTTTTACGATTAGCCCAACACGTTCATGCCACCTCTGCCTACGTAGTTCCCCTCGCCACCCCCAACCGGCAATATGGGGTATTGTTTTTTTTTCTTGAACACAAAGCCTTATTTTCCTACGGATGAACTCAATTTATTGACGCTTTTATGTGAGCAAAGTGCTTCTGTTTTAGAAATCCATCAATTAATGGAGTCCCAGCACTCGCTCGTCCAAAACTTGCATATCCATAGCCAACGCAGTCAACGATTGAACAAAATTATGGAAGCAATTAGCCATGCCAGTTTAGACCATAATGCCATCTTGATTGCCACCACACGGGAACTGAGTGAACAAATCGGGGATGGGTGCGCCATTCATTTAATCAAAGAGGGGCAACCGGAAATGGACCTCGCCGCTACCTTTCATACCAACCCCGCGAAACGGAGCGAGATTCATCACCGAATTGCCGCCATACCGGCTCGATTTGATGAGGGCATTCCGGCAACCATCTTAAAATCGCAAAAACCCTTCATTCTGAATTACGCCACCATCCATGAAGGAGTACAAGATGCATTTGCCTCCTATTTACCCTTGATTCAACAATTAAACATTCATAGTTCGCTTCATTTACCTTTGACGACAGGGGGGCAAGTATTAGGCTTATTAAACCTCTTTAGGGATACAACCCATCATCCTTATAGTTATGATGAATTACGGGTGGTTGAAACCATTGCAGACCGAGTTGCGCTTGCGCTGGAAAACGCCACCCTGTTTCAAAAAGTACAATCAGAATTAGAAGAGCGGTCACGGGCTGAAAAAGCGTTACGGGAAAGCGAAAGCCGTTTTGCTTCAATCCTTTCAATGGCACCGGATGCCATTATTTCAATAGACAATTATCAAAGGATTATTAACTTCAATCGTGGCGCAGAGCAGATATTCGGCTATGAGGCAAAAGAAGTTTTGGGGCAACCCCTTCAATTTTTATTTTCGGAAGATTCCCAACATCAAAAAGATATTCTGCGCCGTATCCACTTTGCCGCGACCGATGCCCTGAAGAGTATGCCTCCTCAAACCGACCCTACCCTTTACTGGCGGCGCAATAACGGCTCGCTTTTTCCCGGAGAAGTTACCCTTTCGCGCCTAAAACTGGGGGGGCGTATGATTCGCACCCTGATGTTGCGTGATGTCACTCACCGCCTTCGGATTGAGCAAGAAACCCGCAAAAAAACCCAAATCCTCGCCACCATGTATGCCACCACCCTTACATTAATGGATCGAATGCATGTGTCAGATTCCTTGGAAACCATTCTACGTCGCGCCGGACAATTGTTGGAAACCGAAGACGGGTATGTGGCATTACGGTCGTCCGACGGCAACGGGATGGAAATAAGAATCGGGGTGGGCGAATTTGCGAATTCTATTGGTTACCCTGTGCAAAAAGGGGTGGGGTTAAGCGGTACAGTGTGGGAATCCGGTGAACTCCTACATATCAAAGATTACACCTTATGGGAACATCGTGCCGCCCCCCCTGTCGAAGGCATCCGTGCCACCATCGGCATTCCTTTGCTTGCCGAACATGAGGTGGTGGGCATATTGGCGTTGGCACATTTTGATCCCACCCATCATTTTGATGAAGAAGATGTGGAATTACTCAATCTCTTTGCGCCACTTGCGTCCATTGCGCTCTACAATGCCCAACTCTTTGCCGAAGTAGAACGATTGGCAAAGACGGACGACCTTACCGGATTGCTCAATCGCCGCGCCTTCTTCGAACGCGCCGCCGTTGCCTTCCGGCAGGCACGGCAATCCAAACAACCGCTCGCCGCTATTATGGTAGATATTGACCATTTCAAGCGGGTAAACGATACTTTCGGACATACGCAAGGGGATGAGGTGTTACGATGGATTGGGCGGGAATGTCAAAAATTGTTGCGTTCGCCGGATGTATTGGCACGCTATGGAGGCGAAGAGTTCGCTTTGTTACTTCCCAATACCACACAGGAAGCCGCGCAACGGCTTGCGGAACAAATACGCACCCACATCGCCTATCACCCTATCGAAATGGACAGGCAATCATTGCGTATTAGTTTGAGTTTGGGGGTTGCCGCCATCTCTACAGATATGAAAGATGTGAACGACCTTCTAAATCTTGCCGATAGCCGCCTTTACGGAGCAAAAGCGCAGGGACGTAATCAGGTGGTCGGTGCAGGGTATCCCCATCCGACTTATGCCCGTTAGTGTGGGATTTCGATATTTGGTTTATCATCCTTCAATGTACTGCGTGGTAAGATTTCAAATGACTTCTATTAGACAAAAGTTGAATAACAACAGTACAATAGTCACAGTTCGCAATTGAGATATTTATCGTAGGGTAATTTCTACGTGACTACTTCTTCTAAACCTTCTTTCCATCCTACCAAAACCGCCCCACTCCGCGCTGTCCCCCTAGAACTCGGCGATGCTCTGCATCGCTTCTTCGAGGTGTCTAATGATCGCGGGGTGGTTCTTCTTCATCTGGATTACACCATTTTGGGCTTTAATGCGGCGGCAGAGGGGATTTTAAGCCGGGTTTCCAGCCGTCGGTGGGAGCGTGGTGCTCTGTTGGCGGACTATATCGCACCGGAAGCCCTCACCCAGTATCGTACTTGTTTTGATCAAACGATAGCCACAGGCACTCCCCAACGCTTTGAACGCACCTATACCACACCACGCGGACTGGTGTGGATTGAAATTTATTTTGAACCTTTTTTTGACGACAACGGAAGCGTAGAACTGATCGGGATGTTCACGCGGAACATGACCGCTTATCGGGATGCGATTGCCACGATTCAGAACAATAGCGACCATTATCGGAACCTGTTGGATTATGCACCGCAAGCAATTTTGGTGGCAGACAAAGAGAAAATTCTCTACGCGAATATCGCCGCGGCACACTTCCTGGGAACCACAACTTCCACCCTCATTGGAACCGAATGGCAGAGTACCTTACGTCTTCAACCAAATGCCCCCCTCACCCATTTACTACTGTCCGATATGGAGCCTTTGGAATCGGCAGTAACCGTTGAAGACCAGTTACAACGTTTCGATGGGCAAACCATAGACGTTATCATTCATGGTTTTGTAACCCGCTATAAGGAACGTCCTGCAATACAGCTGGTCCTCATTAACATTTCAGAACAAAAACGTTCCGAAGCAATCTTGCGTGCCAATGCTCAATATTTCCGTAACATGATTGAGTATAGCAACGATATGATTAGCCTGATGGATGCATCGGGAACATTGCATTATGTTAGCCCCTCTATCAAACGCACAATGGGGTATGAAGAACATGAAATGTTGGGGCGCAACGCCTTTGAACTAATACATCCCGATGATGTTGTCACGACACGTACTTTATTAGTTGAACTTTTGAACCAATCTAATGGTGTTGTGAATACCACCCTACGGATGCGTCATCGGAACGGACATTGGATTTGGATTGAAGCCATCGGGAAGAATGCCCTCAACGATCCCGATTTCCGCGCCATTATCATAAATTATCGGGATATTCATGAGCGCAAAAGCGCGGAGGAACGATTACAGCAACAACTCCGCGCCCAGACCATTCTGCGGGAAGCAACCACCTTTATGCTCAGTTCTTTGAATCCTGATGAGTTGCTAAACCGATTCGCCGAACAGATGGCACGGGTATCTGATATCGCTCAAGTGCGGATTTCTACAGTTGACCCTGCTACGCCTACGATTACTGTACGGGCAGAATATCTTCGGACGGAAGATTTGCCCACCACCCCGGTGCGATTGCTTGGTAAAACAGTTAATTTAAAGAGTTATTTTCCTTACGGGTATGCCTATTTATGGAATCAGCCGCAACACGCATTAGTAATTCAGCATGACCACCCCGATTTAGATGCCACCAGTGCCGCTCTGTTTAAGACTTATGGCGCAACCACCTTACTACTCATTCCCTTAGTCATGCAGGGGCGGATGCTCGCTTTTGCCGCCTTATGGGAAAGTCGAAACCGGCATTACACACAAGAAGAAGTGGAATTGTGTGAACAAATTGCCCAGCAGGCGGTGATCGCCATTCACAATGCCGAATTGTATAGCCGCGCCCAACAGGAAATCGCCGAACGTAAAAGGATTGAAAATGCCCTTCGTGCCAGTGAAGAGCGGTATTCTCTAGCAGTGACCGGTGCGAATGATGGGATTTGGGATTGGGATTTACGCACCGATGAAATGTATTTTTCGCCCCGATGGAAAGCGATGTTGGGGTATGAAGAATATGAAATCCGCCACGAACCCAATCAGTGGTTTGCGCGGGTGCATCCCCGTGATGTTGAACCCTTACGCCTGACCCTCAACAAACATTTACACGCCGAAACCGAACACTTTGAAGCCGAATATCGAATGTGGCATCGGGACGGTTCTGTGTTGTGGGTACTCAGTCGGGGATTAGCGATCTATAACGAATACGGACAACCCTATCGCATTGCAGGGTCCCAAACCGATATTACAACCCGCAAACAAACCGAAGAACGGATTCATTACGAAGCCTTCCACGACAACCTCACCGATCTACCTAACCGTACCTATTTTGTCAGCCGCTTAGGGGAAGTCATTTCCCTCTTCCGGCATGAATCAGGTAATCCGTGTAGTGTACTGTTTATCAATCTGGATCGCTTCAAAATGATTAATGACAGTCTCGGTCATCATGTGGGCGACCATGTGCTGATTCAGATGGGACAACGATTGGAGAAGGCACTGCGTACGGGAGATGTCGTTGCGCGTATGGGGGGCGACGAATTTGCAATTCTGCTCCATGATGCGGAACACAATCAAGATATTGAAGGGTTTGTTACCAAGTTACAACATCAACTACAAGCCCCTTTTTACATTGACGGACACGAAATCTTCCTCTCTGCCAGCATCGGCATTGTGCGCCATGATGTCCGTTATATTCAGGCAGAAGAGATTCTGCGGAACGCCGACATCGCTATGCACGAAGCCAAAACCAAAGGCAAAGCCCGCTTTCAATTTTTTGAAACCAGTATGCACCATCGCGCCGTGGTACGCTTGCAATTGGAAAATGATTTGCGCCGCGCTATTGAGCATCAGGACTTTGAACTTTATTACCAACCTATCATCAGTTTGAAAACAGGCGAAATTAGCGGTTTAGAGGCATTGGCACGGTGGAAACACCCTACCAAGGGATATATCTCCCCTGACGAATTTATCCCCGTAGCGGAAGAAAGCGGCTTAATTGTTTCATTGGGACGATGGATATTGCATAAAGCATTGGCACAATTGAATCAATGGCGATCCTCCTATAGTTATTACGCTGATTTGACAGTTAGTGTCAATCTTTCAGTTCAGCAATTGGTGCAATCCGATATTGTCGCGGATGTAATTCAGGCGATTGAGAACAGTCGGATGGCTCCTTCCAGTCTTAAATTGGAACTCACCGAAAGCATCATGCTGGACCAAACCGCCGATGCCTTACATCAATTGAATTACTTGCGCGGCTACGGGGTTGAAATGCAATTGGATGATTTCGGGGTGGGCTATTCTTCGCTTTCGCGTCTACACACATTGCCGATTAGCACCATAAAAATTGACCGCACCTTTATTAAAGACCTGACGGACCGAACCGAACCGACCGCGATTGTCAAAACGATTCTTACTCTGGCACGGACGCTTACCAAACAGGTGATTGCCGAAGGGATTGAAACCGTGCAACAACTGAATCTGCTTCGTTCTCTGGATACGGATGCCGCACAGGGATATTACTTTGCCCGCCCTCTGCCCCCCGCCCAAATCACCAAATTATTGAACCGGCGCGAACGATTTTGCCAGGAATAACCACTAAGACCCCTTGGATATTCAGTCTTTTGACGACCCTCTGAGAGACATTAGTCCTGTTTCGACAGCCAACTTTCCGACAACCTAAAAAATAGACCTTTGGGGTATTGATGTACTGACTATTGTACTCTAGCATAGCGGAGATAGCAGGCGCATTATGCCCAAAATTTCGTTGGTCGCGTTCCCAAGTGGGCGTTGTGCCCATTCCTCCCAACTTCGGAAAACCCATGAATAACCAATTTTTGACCCCTGAGATGCAGACCCATCACAACCACCACTCACCCTCTACCCTTTCACTTCCTACTCTTTTAAACAACCTACCCGGAATGGCATACCGTTGTCAAAACGATGCTAACTGGACGATGGAGTTTGTCAGTAATGGTGCGGAAGCATTAACAGGCTATCCGGCTCCGGCATTGATTGGCAACACAGTAACGTCGTTTGGGGAGTTAATTCATGCCGAGGACCAGGCGGCGGTAAATGAAGCCGTGCAAGCCGCACTTGCGAAACAAGAACCCTTCCAGGTCACCTATCGCATTCGGGATGCTCAGGGTAAAGAAAAATGGGTATGGGAACAGGGGCAAGGGGTTTTTGAAAATGGTGCATTGCAGGCATTAGAAGGTTTTATAACCGATATTACACCCCTCCGCCAAACCGAAGCCGCGCTCCGCGCATCGGAATCTCGCTTTCGCACACTGATTCAATCGGCAAAAGACGGGGTTGTTTTGAGTGATGAAAGCGGTTTAATTATCGGGTGGAATACCGGTGCAACTCAGATTTTCGGGTATGAAGAAGAAGAAATTATTGGCAAGCCGATTTCCGTGATTATGCCGGAACGATACCGCGATTCTCATAAACGAGGGATGGGACGGTTCATACAAACCGGCGAAGGGCGGGTGCTGGGACGCACCATCGAAATGCACGGGTTGCGAAAGGATGGTAGTGAGTTCCCGCTTGAAATCGCCCTCAACTCGTGGACTGCTCCGGATGGCAAACGCTTCTTCAACGGGATGATTCGGGATATCAGCGAACGCAAAGCGGTAGAAGCAGGATTGGTGGAATACACCAAACAACTCCAGACTGCCGCCGACCTTGCCCAGCAAATCAACAACATTCTTGACCCCGAACTGCTGTTACAAGAAATTGTGGAACAGCTCCGTACCCGTTTTAGTCTTTATCACGTTCACGTTTATCTGTTGGATGAATCCGGAGAAAACATTGAAGTGCGGGCGGGGTCCGGTGAAGTAGGGGCTACCCTTGTAGGGCTGAAGCACCGCATTCCGATAGAGCAAACCAACAGCCTCGTGGCGCAGGCGGCGCGAAGCCGTGATATTGTGAATGTCGCGGACGTGCGTACTGCCCCGAACTTCCTGCCTAACCCGCTCCTTCCCGACACCCGTTCCGAAGTTGCGATTCCGTTGGTGGCTTCTTCCCAACTGATCGGGGTTCTTGATATTCAAGACAATATTACAGACCGTTTCACCACTTCCGATTTGGATGTTTTCCGCGCACTTTCGGGGCAGATTGCAACCACGCT
>CBKYSX010000133.1:0-8434 GCA_966690745.1 uncultured Ardenticatenales bacterium | reverse complement strand
TAGAGTGCGCCATACAACGCCGGGCGGGGATTGTCTGCCATACCCCCATCAATAAAAGCATAGGTGACATCGCCCGCCTGTTTAATGACTCCAACACGATAGAGTGCGACCCCTGCCTGCGCTACGATTTCCCGCCCCGGCTCTAATACCAGATAGGGCAGGGGCAACCGATGTTGTTCACATGCGGATTGGAGCGCGGCGGTTATCAACGGGATGGCGGTTTCGGGGGCAAGATAGGGGTCCTGGTCGGTGTATGGCACTGCCCACCCCCCACCCGGACTAAAAGAACTCCACACCCACCCGTACCGTTCCCGTATTTGCGCCACCCAGGCGGCGGTACGATGAATGGCTTCGATTTGGGCGGCGCAATCGGCGAATTGGGAGCCGATGTGAAAATGCACCCCATCCCATTCCAAAGGAACATCTTCCCGTAATAGGAAAGCGGCAATCTGTTCCGCCGCACCGTCAGCCATACTGGCACCAAATTTACTGGTGGCACTACCGGTTTCGATTTTGGCGTGGGTCGGCGCGGCGGTGGCGGGATTTAAGCGAATCCATACCGCCTGTTCTCTACCTGATTCCCGACAAATAGCCGCCAACCGTTCCGCCTCGCGGTAATGGTCAATCACCACACGCCCCACCCCTGCCTCGATACACGCTCGTAGAAAGCCATCACTCTTGTTATTGCCGTGGGCGTGAATCCGCTCCGGCGGAAAGCCCGAGGACATAGCAAGGCGTAATTCCCCTTCACTGACCACATCCATTCCCAATCCTTGCGCCGCCGCCCACTGCGCCACTATGGGACTCAACCACGCTTTGGCGGCATAGGCGACCTGCCATCCTTCCCGCCAATGATTGTCCAGCGTGGTGCGATAGCGGTCAACGGCATCATCTAAGGTAGCGCGGTCATACAGATATAAAGGGGTGGCGTAGCGGTCAGCAAGATCGGGTAACAAAAAACCGCCGATGGAAAGAACGCCATCGGCGGTACGGTACGTTGTGATGGGTAGAAGCGGATGGTTCATACCCCTATCTTATAACGATGATTCACTTTGGGGTAACAGTGGTTTATCACTCCACAATGTCTAACACTGTTGCTACTACCTGCGCTAAGGGCATAGAGGTTTCGATTTCGTGTCCGGCGGCAGAACGTAATAATGGCTCCACCGTTGTTTTCTGACTTAAAATCCGCGCCACTTCGTCGGGCTGTTTGCCATACGTATTGGTAGTGCGAATCGCAAGCCGTTCAACGATGATGGAAGAGGGCGCACTGAGCAGGATAATATGGTCAAATCGGGGTAGAAATGGCACCATATTTTCCGCGCACCCGCTTACAAATAACACGCCTACATCTTCTGTGGATAACAATTCCCGGATTCGTCCTTCACGCCAGACCCAATCCCGATTCGGTTCCACCGGTGAACCATAGGCATCATTGGAACTTTCAACTTCAACCCATTCGCTCCACTCGTTGGAATCGGCATCTATGGATTTATAGCCTAATGCGGCAAGGGCTCCTGTTACCGTAGATTTGCCAACGCCCGAAATGCCTGTCAACAATACCCGCTTCATGTGGTCAGCCCATTCAGGTAGCGCACCCCGATCACGGCATCATTAAAATCTTCGGTGGCTTCCTGATGGGGGATATGCAGGGCTTCGGGGAAGGTCATAAAACGTCCGTTGGGCATATAGAGCATAAAGAGGCGGGCGAATTGAACATCCAACATTTCATCTTTTTCGCCCCATAAGACGGTGGTTGGCACTTTGATATGGTGGGCGCGGGGCATCAACGGCAAATGCCATCGCCCCGGCGTGAGGACACGTTCAAATGCCAACTGCCCGCTTAACGGTGCGAAAGAGAGTTGGTAGTAATAATCGCGGAGGGCGGTGGGTTCAATTTCGCAGGTTTTGAGCAAATCGGCACAGCCATATTCCACCAATCGTACCCCTAGCGGACCCACTGCCTGAACCATTCTTTGCGGCGAATACATGTAATACAAACTGGTTGCCAGCGAAACATCATTGCCGCCCCCGGCAAAATTTTCCAGAATCAGATGTTTAATATGGTGAGGACGCACCATCGCATATTCCGCCGCCAACCACCCGCCAAGTGAATGCCCCAACAGATAAAATTCTTCCAACCCGACGGCTTTGCGCCAATTCTCAAAGGATTCCAGCCACCACCGGCGGGCAGATTCGGCGGTGTTTCCCCAAAAGGGCGGACGGTCGGAACGTCCCCACCCCAGCCAATCCAATGCGTAAATTTTGTAATGTTTGGCGAGGGCATCCAGATTGCCATACCAGTAGCCGATGCCGCCCCCATGTCCATGTAACATGACCAGGGGTGGACCATCCCCCATGATCAGGGTATTAATGGAATGGGGTCCGGCTTGTACCTGACGGGTAGAATAGGGGGTATGTAAATGCCGCAACACGCGATGTTCGGCATCTTCCAATTCGGCGGGATTAAAGGCTTTATAAGTGGTAGCGCGGACCAATCCCGCCGCCCCTACCGCGCCAAAGAGTGCCAACCATGGAGAATAGCGTTTTACATCCGCGACTGTAATTGCCACCCCTGCCTCCCTTCATCATTTGTCTTTTTCTTTGATGAATTTATTACTTCATTATGGTAGTGATTCCATCCCGTTACGTCAATAGACTATCGAAAGATTTTTCCGATTGGTATTGACATGGCGGAAAGAAACCTGTATTCTGTTTTACAGTTTTATGTCGTTAATTTTTACTCAGCGTTAATCTTAAATTTTCTAATCGAAGTTCCTGATACGTTTTCCATACAGCCACCCCATTCTGTTGTTTTCATCAAGAGGTTGCCATGCTTACTTACTTACTCCCGCGCCTGAAACGAGTCAGTTTTGCCTTCGGAACCGCCTTCTGCCTCTCCCTCCTCGTTGTCTTTAGTTTTTACCACCTTCACAATCAGTTACCTGACCCACTCAAGACGAACTGATTGGCTCTAACCCCCACTATCTACCCTATTTGAACTACCCTGCGGGTATTGAACGCCCTGCATTGATTACTACTACCAGCGAATTTTCTGTAGGAATAGGAGCATTGGGAGCAGAATTTGGGACTTCCAAATGGCTTACCTTTAGCAACGTGATTGCCAACGAATTTAATGTCGTAATGGCATCGCCCTATCTCAATCAAGTTCATATTTGTCCACCCCAATGGATGGTTGACGAATATTTTACGCCTACCGAACTGATTGAGCTGAGAGCCTACAATGGCAAAATTTATGATAACATCACAAATGATACAGAATCCCCATGTCATGATTTACTTGAAGAAGCGACTGATACAAATAGTCCAACAGATCCAGATTGGGAAGCTTACAACAATTACACAGAGAATTGGTTTAGAGTTGATGTGGTTGCGGCATGGGCAAAACGGGAACAGCAACGGGGAAATCCCGTATACGTGCATATCAATCCACTTATTTGGGATCACGATGGAACCAGCCCTCACTGGTTTAACTACATAGATCTGTCTCAAAATGATGAGTATGAATCTTGGACAGAGGAAGAACACCTGACCATATTACAATTGATAAAGGAATATATTGAAGTCCCAATCGAACGATACTGTAGCGATACAATTTTTCAACATTACATTAATCCACAGGATCCGCCCCCGACACCAGGACCCCATCCTTACAACGGTACGAATATGAACGGGGTGGTTGCGGTTTATCAGGTGGTGAATGAAGTCACCAATGAAAACGGCTCTGTCAGACAAATGAATAATGACCTCGCACCTGATAATACGAATTTTGCATGGGCAATGGTCAACCAATTGGTCTACTCGCCTACTTTAGATAGTGGTGGATATGGGAATGGGCCACTTTATAACAGCGACTTGTTTCACGCTTATAACCCTAATTATCCTTCTGAACACAGAGATTACGAGGATTACTATGTTTATCAGGCTTTCCAATATGCTCAAAACGCTGTTACCGAACATTGTGGCGGAGCCGGTGAGATTGTCCCCAAACTGTCGTTAAACTCAAATACCCGCGTTGATTTGTTGATAGAAGATATTGACAGTTCTGATCTGGATAATGATTGGGCGAGGGGAACCATAGACCTTATCCAAGACGTGAATGATGGTCCAGACCTAATAGATGAATTAGGTATCCAAAGTCATCTTGCCATTAGACCAAACGAACCTACTCCAACCCCTGGCGCAAGCCCTACTCCCGGAGCTACTCCAACCAAAGATGGAAGTGCCAGAGGTTTACGATCAGTATTGGAATTCGCCAGAGAGAGTGACTTAGATGTCCGAATTACTGAATTAGATGTTCAGATGATTCGTTTCAGACCACTCAATGATCCAAATGCTCACTTTACGCCAACTTTAGCGGCGACCTATTTCCCCGTACAGGCAGATGTTTACAGAAACGTATTTTATCAATGTTTGTATAATGATGAAGGAGACTTCGACCCGATTTGTACAGAAGTTACGATGTGGGGACTGTTTGATGGAATTGATGAAAACGATTGCTACTATCCCCGTTTGTTCTCTTACCCCAATCCCAATAGCCCTTGCGCTCTTTTAACCCCAACGCTACCTCCCGGTACTCCCGCGTTTGCGCCTTCGGGTACGCCAACCCTTATAAATCTATACGCAAATGCCACAACAACACCGATACCCGCCTACTATCCGAAATCTGCCCATCAAAAATCATATCGCTTGCTTCAACAGGCACCAACCCCATTTCCGCCGCCGAACAGTGCTTATCCCGAACCACCGCGGATTCCAACACCTTTACCCACCGCGAATCCCTATCCGTAATCAGGAGAAACTCCAATGAAGCTTCCATTCTTGACTCTGTTTCCTCTCCTATTCGGAGTGATCCTTTTTCTGCTTCTTCCTACGCCACACCTGAAAATGACGGGAGATGTAACGGTTGAAAAAGGAGAGAGTGCGCCCGGAGTGGGGGTTATTCCGATTGTAGAAAATGTGGGGCAATTTGGAACACAAACGGGCTTTCAGACCCAATCGGAAATAGGCACGATGTTTCTGGCACAGGACGCGCTCTGGCTGACGGTCTTGGAACCAGTTTCATTGACGGAGGAGGGGGAACTATGGAGCGCGTTGGAGGAAAGCGAGGTACCGACACCGCGCAACGGGGTACACTTGCGCCTCTCCTTTATCGGAAGCAATCCAACTCCCACCATCGAAGCATCGAACCGCTTGACAACCTCCATTAACTATTTTCAGGGCAGTGACCCAAAAGAATGGAAAACGGATGTGCCCGTATGGAGTACGGTACGATATGTTGACCTATATCCGGGGATAGATTTAGAAATAGCCAGCCGTGATGGATTGCCTACCAGACGCTTTATCGTACAAGATTCCTTACGTGCGAATGTACAAGACATTGCCGTACGAATCGAAGGTGCAGATGATGTGGCGGTGCGTGAAAACGGGATCGAAGTCACAACGGATTTTGGCGAGTATACGCTTCCCTTTTTTGAGATTGAGGGGGTAGGCGGAGCAGCCGAATCCCCAACAGAAAGCAATGAGAATACGATTCATTTTCCGTTCAGATATGAAGCATCTAGGGATTCGTCCGGTTTAGGAAATAACCCGCTGTTGCCTTCAAATTTACGCTACTCGACCCTGTTAGGCGGGAGTGAAATTGATAATGGCTTGGCGGTTGCGGTAGATCAACAGGGCGCGATTGTTGTGGCGGGGTATACCGAATCCTTTAATTTTCCCACGACACCGGGCGCGTTCGACCCGACAACCACAGGGTACTATGCGCGTAATGGCTTTATTACCAAATTCAACGCAAGTGGCACGGCACTAGACTATTCAACCTACATTGACAGCAATGACACGACGCGGGTGTACGCGATTGAGGTAGATGAAAGCGGACAAGTTTACGCAACGGGTTTGACGTATGGCGATGATTTTCCAGCAACCCCGAACAGCCCTACACCGGGATTCGGAGGAGTAGTGGATGGATTTGTTCTAAAACTAACTCCCACTGGTAGTGCACTCGTCTACAGTATTTTGCTGGGGGGCGAAGAGGTTGATTTTGCACGGGATTTGGCATTAGGAGATGATGGTACGGTGGTGGTCGGAGGGATAACAACCGGGCTAGGATTTCCGGTGACACCTGGAGCGTATGACACCGGCAACGCTGACGAAAACCGCGATGCATTTGTCACCCGCATTGCCCCGGATGGTTCAGCATTGCTCTATTCGACCCTCTTGGGTGGTATCTATGAGGAAGATGGCTATGGCGTTGCGCTCGATTCACAGGGCAGTGCTTATATTATGGGCATATCCGATTCCTTTGACTTTCCGACCACGCCTGGGGCATATGATCCAACGCCTATCTCCTTTGGGCAATATTTTGTGACCAAGTTCACACCGGATGGGAGCGATTTGGTCTATTCGACAGTGGTGAATGGGCAGAGTACGCGTCTTAGTACCAACGATATTACAATAGACCAGTATGGGGCAGCCTATGTGGCGGCACATGCGACCAATCCATCGTTCCTCGCAACGGAGGGGGCATACGATACGGAATGCGGATATGAGGGAGTAGGCTGTGGCAATCCTCAAAATTCTAAGGACGGAATCCTTTTCAAACTCAATCCCGATGGGAGCGAGATGGTCTATGGCACTTTTTTAGGGGGGTCGGGCAACGCTGATCAGCCCGAAAAGTCATCGTGAACGAGGATGGCATTGCCTACGTAGTAGGGGAAATGAATTCACCTGAAGTTCAGGTCAGTGCGGGGGCATACAATTATCCGAATAGTACCGGGGCGATTTGGAAGATGAGCGCGGACGGGAGTGAGTTGTTACAGTTGTCCCGTTGTTACGCAGGACTAGCATTGGCAATGGAAGCGGACGATGTGGCATTATGTGCCGGATATTCGTATGGGGGTTATGAAACGACCCCAAATGGATATGACACCACCCCCAATGGTGCCGCCGATGTGACGATTGCTCGTATCCTCATGCCCGCCCCTGCCACTACGACAACCCTCTCTGTTTCAGGGGGCACCCTCACTTCAACCGTAGATAACACGACCTACACCTTCCCCGCGAACGTCTTTACCGAAACCGTCGTCTTTACCCATGCGCCGCGCCATCCGCTCAGTTTGCCGCCGGTTGCCCCCCGTATCACCATCGGACATACCTTTGTCAATTACGCCATCGGGAGCAATGGTCCCGTAATGCCAACCCACCCCTATACCCTGCAAATTGAATACGACGAAAACGATTTCAGTATCGAAGAAAGCAGTTTGCAATTGTGGTATTGGGATGGCACGACATGGCAGACGGAACCGACTGCCGTGTTGGATACGGCAAGCAATCGGATCAGTGCCACCCCCAATCGCGTGGGCTGGTGGGTGGTCACAGGCACTCCCCACAGGCGATATTTGCCTTTGATCCAACGTTGAAAGGAATATAAAGAATGAAATCCCCATTGAAGCGCACCCATCGGTTTTTCTGGATCGGCATCGCATTGACCATAGTTTTTCTGGTACCGTTGTTGCCACTGTACGCCGACGACCCCACAGTATCGGCGTATGAAACGCCCTTTCTGGCTTCGGTGGTCTATTTTAACGGCACCGATGACAGCACCGCCAATCTATTTCTGAATTATTATCCCGCCACGCGCCGCAATGTAACCGCCACGCCCGGCGCGGTCTTAAATTCTAATTCGCTTTCGATTCCCGCTTTAGGAAGTCGCTCCCTGACGATCCAAAATCTTTATCAGAAAAGCAACACCTATCAAGGGGGTGGCATTGTCAATACCACGCAACCGATCCATTCTGTGCTGGTCTTTAACCCCCAATATACCCCTGATGTTGCCAATCAGATGATTAGTAGCGGCTTTACGGGCAACGGGGCAACCACCGTTTATGTGCCAACCGTATCCAAAAGTTTTTATGGTATGAACTCCATTATTGCCGCGCAAAATGTTTCCACCAGCCCGATTAATGTGACGCTGGATATTTATAACAACAATGGCACGGCGGTGGTTTCCAATTACCAGATTACCGGGATACGGCAAGGCTCTTCCGCCTATTTTGATATTGCCCAGATCTATTCGGGCGGTGATTTTAGCGGCTCCGCCCGTTTAACCTCCACCGGAGCCATGCACGTCACGGTGGCGGAACTGTCCGATGAAGATGGATACGCCGCCATGTTTGAAGGCGGCAGTGCATCAAACTACTTCTATTTTCCCTCCATGCCCTGTAATTCTTACAATGCCACCGGTTATGTTGCCGTTCGCAACACGACTTCGACTTCTACCCAACTCACCCTGACCTATCGCAACCCTGCGGGAACCCCGGTGCCTGTACCAACATGGAGTCCTACCCCGATTGTGTTAGGGGGCAATAAAAAAATCAGTTTTTCCGCCTGTGATTCAACAAGTTCAGGATTT